>DATEFI010000168.1:0-7080 GCA_035280705.1 Rhizorhapis sp.
GGCCCAGTGGTGGAGAAGCTGGTCAAGCTCCTGCCGGGAGAGCATCATCTGCTTTTCACCGAAGTCGACGGAAATTTTCCCAACCATCACCCTGATCCTACCGAAGAAAAGAATCTGGCGGATCTGAGAAAGCTTGTCGCGGACAAGAGGCTCGATTTCGGCCTCGCTTTTGACGGTGATGGCGATCGCATCGGCGCGATCGACGGCGAAGGGCGGATCATCTGGGGCGACCAGTTGCTCGCCATATTGGCCGAGCCTGTGCTCAAGGACGAGCCCGGAGCCACGATCATCGCCGATGTGAAGGCTAGCCAGGCGCTGTATGACCGCATTGCCGAGCTGGGCGGCAAGCCGTTGATGTGGAAGACCGGCCACAGCCTTATCAAGTCCAAAATGAAGGAAACGGGCAGCCCGCTCGCGGGGGAAATGAGCGGCCATATCTTCTTCAAGCACCAATATTATGGCTTCGACGACGCCATTTACGCGGCGGTGCGCTTGATTCGCGCGGCGACGGCGCTGGGCAAGAGCGTCACTGAATTGCGCGGCAGCATGCCTGAGATGGTGAATACGCCCGAAATGCGCTTCCAGGTGGATGAAAGCCGCAAATTCCCGGTGATCGACGAAGTGCTGGACCGGCTGAAAGCCGCCGGGGCGCAGGTGAACGACACGGACGGGGCGCGGGTGAATACGCCCGATGGCTGGTGGCTGCTGCGGGCGTCCAACACCCAGGACGTTCTTGTCGCCCGGGCAGAGGCCAAGGATCAGGCCGGACTTGACCGGCTGATGGCGCAGATCGACGAACAGCTTGCTCTCTCCGGCCTCAAAAGAGGACCGCAAGCGGGGCACTAAAAAAGTCGAGGCGCGAAAGCTGTTGACAGAGGTTAGCTTTCCGTAACGTCATTTGAGTCGTTGCATTTTTTGCAAAGCAGTTTTCGCCTTTCGCAATTGCAAAGAATCACGCTGCGATGCACAAAGAACCTGCCTTTCAGGCATCCTCTCCTAAAACTTCCGGCCGCCCCTCGGGGCGGCCTTTTTTTCGTTCAGGCAAGCAATTTGCGGACGGCGGGCTGGACAGCAGGCCTGCCGGTCCGGTGAATGGCGTCCTCGACAGGGGAAGAATCAGCCAAATTCCTCAGTCTACGTGATGGCCTTCGATTTTTCCGGGCGGCTTCAAGCTGCCGCGCCGCAAAGGGATTATAATATGACGGCGAAGCGCCTCCTTGGGACAGAATATACCAAATCCGAAAAAATTTGAATTTTGTGCTTGCAAATTGCTTTGCTGCAGTGCAGAAGGAAAAGGCCTTTCAGGCATCCTCTCCTAAAACTTCAAGCCGCCCTTCGGGGCGGCTTTTTTTCGGATAGCTTCCGGCGCCCGTTCGTTGTTGCCCTGTCGCAATGGTAAATGACGGAGGATGATATGGGCGGCCTTTGGGCATTGCTGACCATCCTGGGCCCCATCCTGCTGGGCCTGGTGTTGATCTATGCGGTGGTCCGCAACCGGACCCGCGCCGGGCGGCGTGGTATCCAGCATACCGAGCGTGCAACCCGCCGGCTTCGCGAAGAGATTGCCCGCGAGGAGCAGGACGAACGCGGTTAGGTCCTGGAAAGTCTCGCATTCGAGCGGCGCCGATCCTAAATCCGCTTGATGCTTCGCAGCGGCCTTCCTCCCCCATTGCAGCGGTGGTTCGATCACCGGGGATGGGTGGTTCGCCGCCATCAATGGGAAATGTTGGAGGCCGCGCGATCGGGCCGCCACGCCCTGCTGGTGGCGCCGACCGGAGCGGGAAAGACGCTTGCCGGCTTCCTGCCGGTGCTCACCGACCTTATGGAACGGCCCGCCGATGGGCTCCACACCCTTTATATTTCGCCGCTGAAAGCGCTGGCCGTCGATGTCCAGCGCAACCTGCTGACGCCCATATCGGAGATGAAGCTCGATCTTCGGGTGGAGACGCGCACCGGCGACACACCCGCCGACCGCAAGGCGCGGCAGCGCGCCCGGCCGCCGCAGATCCTGCTGACCACCCCCGAATCGCTGGCGCTGCTGCTAAGCCATGAAGACAGTTTCCGGATGTTCGCGGATTTGAGGACGGTGGTTGTTGACGAGGTACACGCCTTCGCCACGCAAAAACGCGGTGATCTGCTCACCCTGTCCCTTTCCCGCCTGCAGTCGATAGCGCCCCGGATGCGGCGCGTGGGCCTCTCGGCCACCGTGGCGGATGTCGACAGCTATCGCGCCTGGCTGGCTCCGCACGGCGATGTTGGTGCCGTGACGCCGGTGATTGGCGATCCGGGTGCCGAGCCCAATATCGCCATCCTGCTTCCGGAAGGAAGCGTGCCCTGGTCCGGCCATAGCGCGGTCTATGCCGCCCGGCAGGTAATGGCGGAAATCGCGCGCCATAAAACCACGCTGGTGTTCGCCAATACGCGGGGGCTGGCCGAGCTGATCTTTCAGCAATTATGGGCCGTCAATGACGGGAACCTGCCCATCGGCATCCATCATGGCAGCCTCTCCCGGGAAGCGCGGCGAAAGGTCGAGGCAGCGATGGCCGCCGGCAAGCTGCGCGGTCTTGTCGCCACCGCCTCGCTGGATTTGGGCGTGGACTGGGGCGATGTGGATTGCGTCATTCAGATGGGCGCCCCCAAGGGCAGCTCGCGCCTGCTGCAGCGGATCGGCCGGGCCAATCATCGCCTCGACGAACCAAGTGAAGCCATCATCATCCCTGGCAACCGCTTCGAATATCTGGAGGCGCGGGCAGCACTCGACGCCATCGAGTCAGGAGAGCGCGATCCCGACATCTTCCGTCCGGGCAGCCTGGACGTGCTTGCGCAACATATCATGGGCATCGCGAGCGCCGCTCCCTTCCGGGAAGCCGAGCTGCTGGAGGAAGTACGTTCGGCGCTGCCCTATGGCGCGCTTGCGGAAGCGACCTTCCGCGAGGTGCTCGGCTTCATCGAAAATGGCGGCTATGCCCTCCGCGCCTATGATCGTTTCCGCAGGCTGACCCGCGATGCAGAAGGCTTGTGGCGGGTTTCGCATCCCAAATTCATCCAGCAATACCGGATGAATGCAGGCATCATCGTCGATCAGCCGGTCCTCGATGTGCGCTTCGCCAATGGCAGGAAGCTCGGCACGGTGGAGGAGGGGTTCGCCGCCACCCTCTCGCCTGGCGACCGCTTCTTTTTCTCGGGCCTGTCGCTGGAAGTGGTGCGGATGGACGCCACTGATCTTTTCGTGCGCGCCTCGGCCAAATCGGCGCAGATCCCGAGCTGGGGCGGCACGCGCATGGCCATGTCGACCAACCTGGCAAAGCGGGTCCGGGCCTTTCTTGGCGACCCGGCCCAATGGTCCCGCTTCCCCCCCGATGTGCACGAATGGCTGGAGGTGCAGGCGTTGCGCTCCAGCCTGCCGGAACCGGGGCAGCTTCTCGTCGAAACCTTCCCGCATGAAGAGCGGCATTATATGGTCGCCTACAGCTTTGAAGGATGGAATGCGCACCAGTCGCTTGGCATGCTGCTCACGCGGCGGATGGAGGACAGGGGGCTCCTGCCCATCGGCTTCGTTTCGAACGATTATGCGCTGGGCGTCTACAGCCTGAAGCCCGTGCCCAATCCGGCGGAGCTGTTCTCCGCGGACATTCTGGAGCATGAATTTGTCGAATGGGTGGAGAAAAGCTCGCTGCTGAAGCGCGCCTTTCGCGATGTGGCAGTGATCAGCGGTCTTGTCGAACGGCAGCATCCGGGAAAACGCAAGACCGGACGCCAGGTCACCTTCTCCACCGATCTCATCTATGATGTGCTGCGGAAATATGAGCCGGACCATTTGCTGCTGAAGGCGGCGTGGGAGGACGCGAGGGCGCGGATGACCGACGTCGGCCGCCTCGCGGACCTGCTGGAACGCGCATCGGGTACGATGCTTCACATGGACTTGCCGAGGGTCAGCCCGCTCGCTGTGCCGGTACTGATTCTGATCGGCCGGGAACATGTGGCCCAGGCCAGCGCCGAGGATGCGCTGCTGATCGAGGCGGAGAGCCTGGCGGCCGAAGCGATGCGGCGGGATTAGAGCAACCTGCCCAAAACCTGTATCAGCCCGTTCTCGACTTCGCTCGACACGAACGGAACGCGGTGCAGATTTTGCGCGAAAAACGAATGCGACAACAAAGAATTAGAGCGGGCGCCCGCGTCGGATTAAACGCAGCGCGCTCTAAACCCTGCATCCCGGACCAAGCTGGCAATCCCCGGCATCGCTCAGTTCCACCTGGATGGTCGCATGGCCGATATGGAATTCATGTTCCAGCCGCTCCTGAACATCGAACAGGAAAGCGTCCCCCGGATGTCCTGCCGGCATGACGAGATGAACGGTGAGCAGCGTTTCCGTTGTGCTCATCGGCCAGATGTGCAGGTCATGCACATGGTCCACCCCCGGAAGGGCGGACAGCATGAAGTGGACCGCCTCTATGTCGATGCTTGCCGGAACCGCGGCCAGCGACATCTTCACGGCGTCGACCAGCAGGCCCCATGTGTTCCACAGGATGATGGCGGCAATGACAAGGCTCATCACCGGATCGATCCAGCCATAGCCAGTGCCCATCATCACCAGCGCGCCGATCACCACGCCTGCGGAAACGGCTGCGTCGGCGGCCATGTGGATGAAGGCGCCACGGATATTGATGTCGCCCTTGCGTCCGCGCGCAAAGAGCAGGGCCGTGGCGGTGTTGATGACAATGCCGATGGCGGCAACGATGATGACGGTCCGGCCCGCGACCGGCTGCGGATCACCCAGGCGGTTGACCGCCTCCAATGCGATTGCCCCGATCGCGACCAGAAGCAGCAGCGCATTCAGCAGGGCCGCCAATATGGACGACCCCCGCAGGCCATAAGTGAAACGGCGCGACGGCGAGCGCTTGGCCAGATTCGCTCCGACCCAGGCGATGACGAGCCCCAACACGTCGGAAAGATTATGTCCGGCGTCGGCGAGCAGCGCCATCGACCCTGCGATCAGGCCATAGGAGGCCTCGATCGCCACGAAAACGCCATTGAGGATAATGCCGGTGGCAAAGGCGCGTCCGAAGTCCTGCGCGCCATGGCCATGCCCGTTGCCCTGCATGGGCGAATGATGATGGCTACCGTGCATTCGACCTGACCCTGCCAGCTATGGAACGGCTCTGTATCAGGCGAGATGCAGGTAATGCTAGGACATGCCGCAAGAAAAAGGCGCTGGCGGGGGTGGCAGGGCGCGGATCTGTTTGCCGAAAGCAATTACCTTCGCCGTCATTGCTCCCAATCGCTCAGCATATCGCGAAGCTTCATCAGCGCCGCTTTCTTGATCTGGCAGACCCGCGCCGCTCCGATGTCGAGGGTCTGGCCAATTTCCTCAAGGTTCATCTCCTCGACGAAGTAGAGCTGCAGCACCATTGCCTCCCGCTCGGGAAGCTGGCCGATGCCGTGGGCGAGCGCCTTTTTCAGGGACTCGCGTTCCATGACATCGTCCGCGCGGTCTTCGGCATCGGCGAACCACATGCTCTGGTCGGAATAGACCTCATCCATGCTCTGGTGCTGCGCGATCTCGCTGCTGTCGACGATCTGCCGGTAATCGGCGGGGGTGAGGCCCATCTCCACCGACATTTCGGCATCGGTGGGCGAACGGCCGAGCTTTTGCTCCAGCCGGTTGCGGGCCGCATTGAGCTGTTTGCGGCGGGCCATGGCCGAACGGCAGATCGTCGCATGGCGGCGCAGATGATCAATCATCGCGCCCCGGATCCGCATCTGGGCATAGCTTGCAAAGCCGAAGCCGCGATCCTCGAAGCTGTTGGCGGCTTCGACGAGAGCCACCATGCCGATCTGCAGCAGGTCCTCAATGTCGATGGCGTTGGAAACGCGGCCATGCACATGCCAGCCGATCTTGCGCACCAGCGGCATATATTTTCGCGCCAGCGCCTCGGGCGTCACCGCAACCGCGCGGCGGCCATAGGTCAGGCCGTCTTCCTGTGCCCGAATGTCCTGCATGATCATCGTTCAGTCCCCCGACTTTCAGAAGGTTTTTTCCGACGCATTGGGCGTCATATTGTCCCGCCGGTTGCCCGGTGCCTCGCCTCCAACGACCGCAACCACCTCCACGGGCTTGCTGTCCGGTATCTCCAGGAAGGACAGCACCGGCGTTTCCGGCAGATGCGGCTTGAACAGTCGGGCGAGCGCCCGCCGCGCCACTGGCGAAGTGACGATTGCGAAGCTGCGCGCCTGGCCCATGATCGGCCGGGCGGCGGCCAGCACTGCCTCGACGATGCGATTGGCAAGTGCCGGTTCGATCGGATGGTGCGCCCCGCCTGAAACGCGCATGGCCTGCGCCAGCATGGCTTCCAGATCTCCGTCCAGCGTAATGACGGGCAGCGGCATCTTCACCGGAACCAGATTCTGGATGATGAGCGAGCCGATCCGCTGGCGAATGCCTTCGACAAGCTGATCCGGGCCGGTATCGGGCGTCGCGACATCGATCATTGCCTCGCAGATCCGGCGGAAATCCTTCAGCGGCACGCCTTCGGCAAGAAGCGAGCGGCAGACAGCGGCAATGGCGGCGAGCGACAGCGGATTGGGCGTCAGGCCATCGACCAGTAGCGGCGCCTTTTCCTTGAGCGCGTCGAGCAGCTTGCGCGCTTCATCGAGGCCGAACATCTGCGCGGCATTGAGCGCGATCAGATGATTGAGGTGTGTCGCGATGACCGTCGGCGGATCGACGACGGTATAGCCCGCGACAACGGCTTCGGACCGCTTGTCCGACGTGATCCATACAGCATCGAGGCCGAAGGTCGGGTCTTTCGCCTTGCGGCCCGGCACCTCATTTTCCAGGTCGCCGCTGTCGAGCGCCAGCAGATCCTCCGGCCAGACCTCATCTTCGCCCACGATCACGCCAGCGATGGTTATGCGGTAGCAATTGGGCTCCAGCGCCAGATTGTCCTTCACCCGAACCATCGGCACGACAAAGCCGAGTTCACGCGAGAGCTGCTTGCGGATGCCGGTGATCCGCGCCATCAGCGGCGCGCCCTTGCGTTCGTCGACAAGGCCGATCAGGCCATAGCCGATCTCAAGCCC
>DATEFI010000169.1:0-3668 GCA_035280705.1 Rhizorhapis sp.
TCAGCCTGAACGGCTGGGGCTTTTCGGGGCAGTGGTTTCACTGATCGCCGCGATAGCGCTGGCGCACCTTCCCGCAGGCGCCGGTCATCTTGAAATACTCTGGAGGCTTATTTTGTTCGGCATCGGACTAAGCTTCTTCACTGCGCCGAATACGAGGATGTTCATCGGTGCCGCTCCGCGTGATCGCAGCGCCGCGGCCAGCGGACTGATCGCAGCGGCCCGTCTTACAGGCCAGACGCTCGGTGCAACCGCGACCGCCACCTTGCTCGCGATCGGTCTTGAGAAGACCATTTTGTCACAACTGGTTGTCACCGCGTTGTTCATCTTTGCGGGCGGAACATGCGCTGTTGGCCTAACCAAATCCACAAACAGAATAAAAAGTTTCTCATGATCACCGCCGGCGGGCAGTGTGACCTCTGGCCCGCCCCGCCGGCATGTGCACTGGTCAGGCTTCGGGCGAGTTTGTGCCGAGGGGAGGGGGTATCCCTTTCCATCGCTGGCGGCCTTATCCATCCGCATAGTGCCCGCCCTGGATCATTTGGGTGTATATTCCGGGAATCCCCCTGAGACTCCAGGTCTCCGCCCGGCGTCTCCGGCCAACCGTGTAAAGCTGTAAAGGGCGGCCCGGCGCTTCGAACCCGCAAGCGATGAGGCTGCCAAGTGGAGGTTCCTGTGAAATACGAGCATGTGGACGAACTTGGATCAAAGGCCGCTATTTTCTCCTCGAGGACTGAGGGAAAGAAGCTGTCTCGCCGGGAACGCATCGAGAGATGGGTGACTTTACTTGAGCAGCATCACGGGCGGCTAATGCCGTTTGTCGGCACCGAGTATCTCTCTTATAAGGCGCGCAGGGCTCTGCGGGTCGACAACTCGCCACTGGCGCTCGCATTCGGCGATCCCGTCCTCCGAAAGGATGGATTATCAAACGATACGCTGGGCGAAGGCACGGCCTATTTCGGTCTCTCGAATGAGAAAGCACATCGATTGCTTTGCGACTGTCACTATTCCGGCGCCATGACCGGCAAAGAGGTCGCTTCGCGCCTGCGATTGGCCACAGAACCGGGGCTTGGCGCAAGACTCTGGGCATGGGCGACCGGGCGCGGATAGAAGGGAAGGGCCGCCGTGGCAGGTCGAAGCGGAGCTTTCGATTTCTCGCCCGTGGGGACCTCTGCCTGATGCAACCGTCTCCTTCTTGTTGCCCGATCTGGAAAGCCGTCGATGGCACTCACTGTTGCAGAACTTCTGGTACAAACCCTCGACCGCATAGGCGCCCATCAGGTCTTCGCCTGACGCCTATGGCCATTGCTAGCGACCCTGGCCGGGAAGCTGGGGGTAGGCGAAGCCTACCCCACGCGCCTCACAGACCGTCAAGGCCCTTGCTAACCAGGACATTCACCGCAACCCGGCGGTTCTGTGCCTTCCCTTCGACGGTGTCATTGCTCGCCAGAGGGTCTGCCTCGGACATGCCGGTGGGGGTAAGCATGCGATATGGCTTCCAGCCGCAGGCCTGCTGAAGATAATTGACGACGCGACCGGCCCGCTTTTCGCTAAGGTCCTGGTTGAATTCATCGCCTCCCGTGGAGTCGGTGTAACCAACAACCAGCAGCAGGGCGTTGCTCATCCCCTCGGCAGCGGTTGCCGTGGCGCAGAGATCGTTTTTCGCCTGGGCGGACAAGACCGCCTTGCCGGTGTCGAAATTCACGTTCGTCGTGCTTTTGACATTATACTGGTCGATTTCGCCCATGCGGCCACGCAGCGCCTCCGTTGCCGCAGTCTGTTCATCAAAGCGTTGAGCGGTGCCGCTGTGGATCATCGACGCGGTCTTGAGATCCTTGTTCTGCAGTTTGATCCGGCTCGCCACCAGGCCGCCGTCCGACTGCAATGTCCTGACGGTAACCGGCAGGCCGTTGAGCAGCGACGCTGCGGCAAGCTTGCTGCGGTTGAGGCCGAAAAAGCCCTTGCTGGCACTGATCCGGGTGGCATCGTTGATGGTGATTACGGTCTTGGTGCCGTCGGCGGCCGTGACTTGCATCTTGTCGCCGCTGCGCGCGGAGATGATGCCCTTGACTTCAGGGCCTTCAGTCGTTTCAGCCGCCTCGGGCGAGGGGGAGCTGTAGGTTGCCGAGAGGTCGGCTTCCGGCGGGTCCTGCGTCTGCGCAGCCAAGTTCCCCGACGATGCCCCGGAAAGCAGGGCAATCAATAAAAGAAATTTCGGGCCTTTAGAAATGACACTCATCACGTTACTCCTTCAAAATTCGACCAGTCGGGCCTGCATAACCGCAGCTTCTCGTCCGACTGCCGCTCGCGTGATGGCGTATTCGGCTGTCAGAACCCCCTCCATTTACCTTCGTAAGATATCCGGCACGGCGCTGCGGATGAGCGCCATGGATGTTCTGCCTGTTCAGGTTAACCTTTCTGGCATATGAACAGGCCGGGTCATTCCGGCAGTTGTGCAGCCGATCGGAGTGCATCGTGCGACGAACCGATGCAGACTGCGCCGCACAAACGAAGATTCATGTTTAGTAGAGTTGCCAATAGATGTTGGAGACATTGCCTCAATTGATAGGTTTTTGTTTCGGAAAGGGCAGAGCTGATTCATCGGGCAAAATTCAACAGTCCACTTTTTTATCCTTCCGAAACATTCATTTAGCGCTGTCTTCGCATCTGCTTTCGGCAAGAATGTACGGGCGGCAGCTTTCGACCGATCCTTTGGAGGACTTGAACGGCGGCTATGTCAGCGACGTTCCAGCGAAGCTCGGCCGACGATCTCTTGCCGGAACGGATAACCAGTCCGTCACTGCCGGACCGCGATCTACCGTTCTCGCAGCGCTTTTTCCTGGACCTGCGAGATTGGACTCAGGAGGTAGGAAAGGACCGAGCGCTTGTCGCCCAATATATCCACCTCGGCGACCATGCCCGGCGTGATGCGCAGACGGGACCCATCAGCTGCTCTTGGCCCGGCACCAAGGGTTCGGACACGCACCAGATAGTGACTGCTTCCGTCTTTCGGATCGGTGACGGCATCAGGAGATATGTTTTCCACGCGTCCTTCAAGGCCGCCATAAACGGAATAATTATAGGCGGTTATTTTCACCGTCGCCGTCTGGCCCGGGCGGATGAAGGCGATATCCGCAGGGTGCACCTGGGCTTCGACCACCAGCGTGTCATCACGCGGTACAATTTCGACCAGCGGTTCGCCGGGTTTTACGGTGCCGCCGACCGTCATCGCCAGCACCCGGTTTACGGTCCCGCTGACAGGCGCACGAACTTCTGTACGGCGGACCCGGTCCTCCAACGCAGGAAGGGTGCGGCCCATGGCGGTCATTTCCGCCTTGGCCGCACTCAACTGGTCGAAAGAGCGTTCACGATAGTCTTCCCGGACAGCGCGCATTTCAAAGCCGGCTTCACTGACTGCAGCATTCGCTCTCGATGCGCCCAATTCAGCCTCGCGAAGGGCGGCGGTTGCCTGCGCGACCGCTGAACGGGATCGCAGAAGCTGGATGCGGGGCTCCGCCCCCATGTCTACCAGCGGCTCGATCATGACGAGTTCCTTGCGGGCGAGTTCCAGCTCTTCTTTCCTGATGGACACTGCGGCGTAGGCCTGTCCCCGCAGGCGATGTGCTTGATCCAGTTTGGCCTGGGCTACACTGAGCGCGGTTGAAAGATCG
>DATEFI010000170.1:0-4365 GCA_035280705.1 Rhizorhapis sp.
TTCCCTGCCCCAGGCCCGTGGCGATGGCGCTTGCAAGGGTGCAGCCAGTGCCGTGGGTATGCCGGGTGCCGATACGCTGATCCTCCCAACGGGCAATCTCGCCATTGGCGTCAAACAATCGGTCGACGAGCACGTCACTTGCCGCGTGGCCGCCCTTTGCCAAGACCGCACAGCCATGGCTGGCGACCAGCCGATCCCCGCCAAGTGCGTCCAGTTCGGGGATATTGGGCGTCACCAGCGTGGCGATCCGCATCAGCTTTTCAAATGCGGCAACGGTGCCTGAATCGGCGAGTGCCGAACCGCTTGTGGCAATCATGACGGGATCGAAGATGATGGGCGGTTCGTCCTCTAGCGAGGACAGATAATCCGCCACCGCATGCGCGGTTTCGGCCGATCCGATCATTCCGATCTTCACGGCGTCCACGCCAATGTCCGAAACCACGCTCTCGATCTGCGCCAGCACCATGTCCACGGGGACGGGATGGACACCCTGCACGCCCAGTGTGTTCTGGGCCGTGATGGCGGTGATAGCGGTCATGGCATGGCCGCCAAGCATGGTGATGGTCTTGATATCCGCCTGGATGCCCGCGCCGCCGCCGCTGTCGGAACCCGCGATCACCAGGACGCGTGCAATGCTCACGCCGGGCCCTTCCGCTCCGTCGAGGCAGGATATTTGGCCAGCAATTGGCTGGACCGGGTGGGCCGGTCAAGCAATTCGCCGCCGCAATTGGGACAGAGGTCGTCGAACGCTTCCGCGCACCCGGCGCAAAAGGTACATTCGAACGAGCAGATGAAAGCCCCGCCCGCATCCGCAGGAAGGTCAGCGCCGCAGCGCTCGCAGTCGGGCCGCATCTCCAGCATCAGGCGGCAGCCTCCGCCACGGCCGTGCAGATGCGTTCGACCACCGCCTTCACCTGATCCTCGCGGTCGCCCTCGGCCATCACGCGGATGACGGGCTCCGTTCCCGATGGCCGGATGACCAGCCGCCCACAACGGTTCAGCTCTTGCTCCGCCTCTGCAATGGCCTTCTGCACCGCAGGGTTTTCCAGTGGCTTTCCAGAAGCATAGCGCACATTCTTCAAAAGCTGCGGCACCGGATCAAACTGGTGCAGCACTTCGCTCGCGGGCTTGCCGTTCTCCACCACCGCCGCCAGGACCTGCAGCGCCGCGATGGTGCCGTCACCCGTGGTGGCATGATCGGACAGGATCATGTGGCCTGACTGCTCGCCACCGACATTATAGCCGCCCTCGCGCATTTGCTCGAGCACATAGCGGTCGCCCACCTTGGTGCGGACAAGGTCGATGCCCTGCCCGTTCAGGAACCGCTCCAGCCCCAGATTGGACATGACCGTTGCGACAAGGCCGCCGCCGCGCAGCGTCCCCGCCTTCGCCCAGCCAGCGCCGATCAGCGCCATGATCTGGTCGCCGTCGATGATCTGTCCCTTTTCATCCACCACGATCAGCCGGTCGGCGTCGCCATCGAGCGCAATACCGATGTCCGCGCCGGAGGCCACGACCGTTTCCTGGCAGGAAAGCGGCGCGGTGGATCCGCAGCCGTCATTGATATTGAGGCCATTGGGCGTGATGCCGATAGCAACGATCTCCGCCCCCAATTCCCACAAGGCAGCAGGCGCGACCTGATAGGCAGCGCCATTGGCGCAGTCGATGACGATCTTCAGCCCGTCAAGGCGAAGATGATTGGGAAAGCTGGATTTGACCGCGTGGATATAGCGTCCGCGCGCATCCTCCACCCGGCGGGCGCGGCCGATGTCCTGCGATGCCGCCAGCGGAATATCGCTCTCCAGCAGAGCCTCTATCTTCAACTCGTCTTCATCGGAAAGCTTGTAGCCATCCGGCCCGAACAGCTTGATGCCATTGTCATAATAGGGATTGTGACTGGCCGAGATCATGACGCCCAGATCGGCCCGCATGCTTTGCGCCAGCATGGCGACGGCGGGCGTGGGTATGGGGCCGAATTGCACCACGTCCATTCCGACGCTGGTGAAACCCGCGACCAGCGCATTTTCCACCATATATCCCGACAGCCGCGTATCCTTGCCGATGACGACGCGATGCCGGTGCGTGCCCCGCTGGAAATGCGCGCCTGCCGCCATGCCGACCTTCATCGCCAGTTCGGCCGTCATCGGCCAGGCATTGGTACGGCCCCTGATGCCGTCGGTGCCAAAGAATTTTCGTGCCATGACTCTGTTTGCTTGCTTCAACCGATTCCCTGACGAGAGGACTACACGTCCCTCAAAGCCAGCGCCAGATGCCCGCGCCCATTCCGCCATGGGCCCAGGTCGCGCCCAGCCAGATCAGCGTACCGCCCAGCAGCACGCCGGGCGCTGGCATCGCATCGTCCCAGCGCGCCTTGCCTGCGATCTGCATCCCGAATGGAAAAAAAGCCGTCCGCCCGCGCCAGCCCTGCCAGCTTGTGCCCATCTGCTTCACCTTCTTCCGGTCCTGAGCGAACGAACCGAAGAAGGCGAGGAAGATGATGGCCCCGGCAAAGACGAAGTTGGCCGCGGTGGGCATCACCAGGATATGCACCACACCCCACAGGATGAAGGACCACATCATCGGGTGCCGGGTGATGGCGAATACACCCTGGGCCGGCTTGGTGACATTGGCGCGTGCGCGGGGATCGGGCAGCGCCGGATTGTCACTGAAGGACCCCGCCAGAAGAATGCTTGCGAACAGCATCACCGCCGTCCCCAGCCCCCAGAGCAGATCGCCCGCCATCCAAAGGGGCGGGCTCGCCGGGACCGACCGGAATGCATAGATCATCCAGAGAAAGCTCATCAGCGCGACAAGCGAATAGAAGGCCAGGAAGGTCGCCCTGCCCATGCGCGAGACGAGCGGCGCCCGGGCGGGGTGGGACAACAGGAAATGGCTTCCCACAAATACCGCCGAGGCAGCAATGAGCGACGCCATGGCAGTCACCGGTCATAGGCCTTTGGCAGAGGGCCGGGGGCAAGCGACCGATAGCGGTCGCGCAGCCTTGTCTGCCGGGTTTCAAGCGATTGCTTGACGCCGTCGATATAGACCGCTTCCGGCGTCGAGGACAGTTCGAGCGGATCGCCGCTCCAGATCACGACATCCCCTACCCGCCCCGGCTTCAGCGATCCCATCACCTGCCCCATACCCACGGCCTCGGCAGGCGCCGAGGTGATCGCTGCAAGGGCTGCGCCCCAGTCCAGCCCCGCCGCGCCGGGCACTTTCTGCAGGGCCACGAGATTGCCGGCATATTGCGGGGTATAACGGAGCTGATGCGCGTCATTGTCGCCGATCATGCCAATGGCGACGGTCACGCCCGCCTTTCGCATCCGCCCGATATTGGATTGGGTAGCGTTCAGCCGCTCGAAGACCGACGGCAGGTCGTTGAGCGCGCTCGCAATCACCGGCACCTTCGCCGCGGCGATCTGGTCCGCGACCATCCAGCCCTCGCTTGCGCCCACGAGAACGGGCTTCAGGGCGGGAAATTCCTTGCGCAGGTCCAGTGCCTGAAGGATGTCGCTCGCCCGTTCGACATGGATGAACAGCGGCACCGAGCCATTGATGACGGGCACCAGAGCCTCGGCATCAGCGCGCAGTAGCAGATTGTCCCTTGAACGCCCGTCATAAGCGGCCGGGTTTCGTGCATAATCCTGCGCTTCGCGCAGCATGGCCCGGAACAGCAGATGGGACGCCGCCCGGCTACCCCCGGCCTGGCTGGCCCCCGCCTCTCCCAGTTCGACAAATTGGAAAGCACGAGCCCGCATGACGGGGCCCATGTCGCCGCCAAGGTCGATGACCGCGCCCTGTCCTGCAAAGATGTCGCCATCCACAGCCGGGGCGACGAACGCGCGAGTGACGCCCCCTGCCCTGCTGACCGCAACAGGCGAAGCCAGGGGGTTGATGGCTGGGGCGACATCGATGGCCGCCGAAAATGGCGATTTGGCGCTGCTGTCATTGGTGGAGCCCTCAGACTCCACCTCGATCAGCCCCAGCCGCGAAAAGCCCGCGATCAGCCCCGGCGTCACCCATTTTCCGCTGGCATCGACCCGCTCCGCGCCCGGAGGAACAGCGACGTTCCGGCCTGCCGCCACGATCTTGCCGTTGCTGATGACGACCGTGCCATTGTCGATGGGCGCGCTGCCGTCGCCGATCGCGACCTTGCCGCCGGTAATGGCGGTGGTCTGCGCTGGTGCTGGTGCCGAGAGCAGAACGAACATGATTCCAATGAAAGCCCTGCCCGTCATTCCCGCGAAAGCGGGAACCCATTTACTCTCTTGGCTCAGCCTTTGAAGCATGGATGAGTTGGGTTCCCGCTTTCGCGGGAATGACGAAAAAGAGAAGCAGAACCGCGCTTCCCTCACTTCACAT
>DATEFI010000171.1:0-16201 GCA_035280705.1 Rhizorhapis sp.
TCCGCGATTTCCGAGCCGCCAGATGGCTCCATCTGGCTCGAAATCACTCTCTCAGAAGCGAATGCCAACACCGCCCAGAACCTGGTGGCGTTCAACATCGGCTTCATAGTTGGAGTAGCGATATTCGCCGCGCAGGAACAAATTGGCTCCCAGCTTATAGTCCAGACCGGCACCGGCACGGATGCCGTCGCCATTGCTGCCGTCGCCGTCAACATCGATGCGCGCATTGGTGTAGCCGACCTTTGCATAAAGCAGCGCGGTGTCGCCCATGGCATAGCCGAGACGCGCGCCGGCATAGAGATCGCGGTCGCTTTCCAGCTTCACGCCTGCAATGGTCCGCTCGGTGGTGGAGTCGGAAACTTCCGCCTCGACGCCATAGACAATCGAGCCGGCCTGGAAGTCATAGCCAAGACCGAGGCCGTAGAGGAAACCGTCGGGCGTTCCAGCACCGGAGTTCGTGTCGAGCGAGTCATAACCCGCAAGCACTTCCGCGTGGGGGCCAGCGAAGCTGCCAGCTTCCTGTGCATAAGCAGGAACAGCGACAGACACAGCAGCAACGGCTGCAAGAATTGCAGTTTTCATGTTCTTCCTTTTAACGAACTTTATTTCAGGTCGCCTTCGAACGAGGCAGGTGTCATTTATGATCGTCTACAGAAATTAAAAGAGGAAAAATCCGTATTTCCTTCTTTCATTCTGCTTTACTTTCAATCTCCTGCACCCTGCTGGTGGCAAGAAAGCGCACTTTCGCTGCCCTTTGCGTCTCATCAGGTGAATCCTCACTGAACATGATACAATAGCTGAATGTCGCTTTTCGACTTTCCATTGTTACAATTATGCAACAGAACGGATGGACCATGACTGGGCAGACGAGACTGGTGAAGCGGCACCGGCTATCCACGAGGCTTTGGCATTGGACGAACTTCCTTTGCGTCACCATCCTCCTGATGAGCGGCCTCGGCATATTCAACGCCCATCCCCGGCTTTATTGGGGGCAGTATGGAGCGAATTTCGACCGGGCCTGGCTGGTGCTGGAACGCTTCCCTGGATGGGCGACGATCCCCGGCCATTACAGCCTGGCCATGTCGCGGCGATGGCATCTCGCCTTTGCCTTGATCTTTGTCTTCGCCCTGCTGCTCTACATGCTGTGGAGCCTTTTCAACCGCCATATCAGCCGCGACCTTTCCATCAGAAAGGACGATATCCGGCCGAGCCATCTGTGGCGGGACATCAAGGATCATGCGCGGCTTCGCTTTCCGGCGGGCGAAGCGGCGCTCCGCTACAACATCCTGCAGAAGCTGAGCTATGTGGCGGTGATATTCCTGCTGCTTCCGCTGCTGGTTTTCACAGGGCTTACCATGGCACCCGGCATGAATGCCGCCTGGCCGTGGCTGGTGGACATCTTCGGCGGCAGGCAATCGGCGCGTTCGCTTCACTTCCTGGCCGCAACGCTGCTTGCCGCCTTCTTCCTCATTCACATCCTGATGGTGGTGCTGGCGGGGCCGATCAATGAGATGCGATCCATGATTACGGGCAAATTCAAGGTGCGGGAGGGCAGGTCATGAGCGGCCTCATCACACGCCGCAGCCTTCTTCGCAGCCTTGCCGCGGGAGCTGGAGGACTGCTGGCCGGATGCGATCGCCTGGCGCGGAATGAGAGCTTCCGGGAAGCATTGTTCTCCGCCGAAAATATGCATCGCTGGGCACAAAGGACGCTGATGGACCGCAATGCCCTCGCCCGCGAATTTTCGCCCGAAGACATGTCCCCCTATTTCCGTTCCAACGGCACCCGCAATCCGGACACTGCAGAATATAATGCGCTGGCCCAAGGCAAGTTTGCAGACTACCGGCTGAGGATTGACGGGCTGGTGGACCGTCCACTGACGCTTTCCCTGCCGCAAATCCTGGCAATGCCCAGCAGAAGCCAGATCACCCGGCATGATTGCGTGGAAGGATGGAGTGCCATCGGCAAATGGACCGGCATATCCCTGGGCCTTTTGCTCCATGCCGCGCGGATGAAGGAACAGGCGCGCTATATTGTGTTTCACTGCGCCGATTTCATGGGGACCACCCGCTATTATGAAAGCATCGACCTTGTCGACGCCTTCCACCCACAGACAATTCTTGCCTTCGCGCTGAACGATAAAAGGCTGGACATCGCGCATGGTGCGCCTCTGCGCCTGCGGGTGGAGCGACAATTGGGGTATAAGCATGCCAAATATGTCATGCGCGTGGAGGCCGTCGACAGCCTTGCCCATATTGGCCGCGGCAAGGGGGGTTATTGGGAAGATCGCGGCAATTATGAATGGTATGCCGGCATTTGATTGATATAGATTTTCAGTCGGTTATAGTCCTGCACATGAGCCTGTTCGACGTTTTTCTTCGCCGCGTCATCCTGAAGGGTACGCTCACTGTCGTTGATCACAAGGGGAAGGCGCAAAGCTTCGGCCAGGCAACACCGGGTCTGCCAGACGTCACTATCCGGCTCAACGATCCGGGCGTTGCGGGCGCCATTGTGCGCAATCCTGCCCTTGGCGCGGGCGAAGGCTATATGGACGGCCGCTATTCGGTCGATAATGATGACATCATGGGCCTGGTGGAACTGGTCCAGGCGAATACCCGCTGGGAAAGCGGACGTCCGCTGGAACGGCCGAACGTCATCCGCAAATATGGTGGCGCGCTGATCGGCAAGCTCGATCGCATCAACCAGCGCGCCCGGTCAAAGGCCAATGTCGCGCATCATTATGACCTTTCAGGCAGGCTCTACGAACTCTTCCTCGATAAGGACCGCCAATATAGCTGCGCCTATTTTACCGATACCGCGAACAGTCTGGAGCAGGCGCAGGAGGATAAAAAGGCGCATATTGCCGCAAAGCTGGCCTTGGAACCGGGCCAGCGCGTGCTGGACATAGGATGCGGATGGGGCGGCATGGCCCTGTACCTGCATCAAAAGTGCGGGGCCGATGTGCTGGGCATCACCCTGTCCGAAGAGCAGCTCAAGGTGGCGAGAGAGCGGGCGGAAGCTGCCGGCGTCAGCGATCACGTAAAATTCGAACTGATCGACTATCGGGATGTGGAAGGCCGCTTCGACCGCATCGTTTCGGTCGGCATGTTCGAACATGTCGGAACGCCGCATTACAGTGAATTCTTCCGCCATTGCCACAATCTGCTGACCGACGAAGGCGTCATGCTGCTTCACACGATCGGCAGGCTGAACGAGCCCGGCGTGACTGACGCCTGGACCCGGAAATATATTTTCCCCGGCGGCTATTGCCCCTCACTGAGCGAGATTTTGACGGCGAGCGAGCCCAACAAGCTGATGGTGTCTGACGTTGAGGTATTACGGCTCCATTATGCGCTGACGCTGCGCCATTGGTATCAGCGGGTAGAGACCAACAAGGCGGAGATCGTGAAGCTCTATGACGAGCGCTTCTACCGCATGTGGAAATTCTATCTCGCGGGTTCGGCCACTGCCTTCGAGCATGGCAATATGGTGATTTATCAGCTTCAATATATGCGCAACCGCCGCGCCCTGCCGATCACGCGCGATTATATGATGGAGGCAGAGGAGGCGCTGGTCCGCGGATTCCTGGATCACACAGAGGCGCGGAAGCGCGGATGAGCGGATAACGAGATTATTATGAAGCGTCGTCCCTGCGCAGGCAGGGACCCTGCTGCCTGTTTAGCTGCGTTTTTTTAAGAAGAGCTGGGTCCCTGCGTTCGCGACGGAAAAAAAGGTTGGTGGAACGGCGTCTTCGCCCGGTCATCTACAACAAAACCGGTTAGGCGGAATCCGCAACCTCGCGACAACTACGCCTTTACCGGATATGGCATGATCATGGTGCCATCCGGCGCAGCCGTGAAGGTTGTCTGCGTCGGATAGGCAAATTCAATGCCTTCCTGCTTGAAACGCCGGAGTATGGCGAGACCGATGGCATGGCGGGTCTGATACACCTGCTCATAATCGGGATCGAACACGTCGAACTCCACTTCGAAATCGAGCGAGCTTTGCCCAAAACCGATGAAGCCGCTGCGGATGAAGACCGCCCCATGGCTTTCAACGATGTCCTTCAACAGTGCCGGAATGCGGTCCGCCAATGCCGGATCGGTCTGATAGATGACGCCGATCGGAAACTTCATGCGCCGGTGATCAAGCCCCGCATAGCTGGTGATTTCCTTCGACAGCAGGTTGGTGTTGGAAATGATCTTCTTTTCACCCGTAATCGCCCGCAGCCGCGTGCTCTTCAGCCCGATCTTCTCGACCGTGGCCGTGGTCTGGTCATAGTTGATCGTTTCCCCTTTCAGGAAAGGGCGGTCAAAGATGATGGAGAGGGCCGCGAAAAGATCAGAGAAAATGCCTTGCGCGGCAAGACCGATGGCAATGCCGCCAATGCCGAGGCCAGCGACCAGGCCAGTGACATTGACTCCCAGATTGTCGAGCACGACGACCGCCGCAATTGCAAACAGCGCCACGGTGACGACGATGCGGATCACGCCCATGGCATTGGCAAGCGTCTCGCCGGAAACCCCGTCGCTCGCCCGCCGCTCCAGCACGCCCATGATGAGTTCGCGCAACCAGATGGCGCCCTGGAATACGGCGGAAATGGTGAAGAGAAAGGCGATCGCCTCGGCAATCAGCGGCGGCGGGCTCGTATGCCCTGCCACTAGCTTGGCCGACACCATGATCATGAAGAACTGCCCGGTCTTGGCGGCGACCCGGCCGACGATCGGGGCAAGACCCAGCGGATCCCGCCGGCTCCGAAGCCGCATGCCAAGGCTGCGGCCAAGACCCAGCAGCAGATAGAGGCCGATCCCCACCAGCATCGCAAGGGCAATATCCACGCTGTTCGTCACCAGCCAATCCGTGGTGGATGACCAGAGGGACGAGAGCTTTGCTTCAATGTTGATCGCGTGAAAATTGCCGAGGGCCAAATTGCTTTTGTTAGTCATGAAGGTCCCTGCCAAAGCCTCCAGACTCGCTCCGATCCTGATCGAACCGCGCGAGCCCAAATTTTTTGTTTTCCGTGATTTCCGAGCCGCCAGATGATTCCATCTGGCTCGAAATCACTCTGAGCGCGCTTTCTTCCTGAGATCGGTCAGGAAAGTAAAGGGCGTCAAAGCGGAATCGCAGGTCCGGGCTCTCCACTGAGCAGAATAATCTGTCCGGTCACCATATCGGCAGCAGCCAGCCAATCGATGACGGCTGGAACATCTTTCTCCCACCCTTGGGCAACCGCTACAGCGTTCACCCGACCTGCGGGAGCCGCCTGAACGGCCAATTTCTGGACATGAAGCGAGAGTTCAGAAATGCCGATCCGGTCCGGTGCCGCCGCCAGCAGAACGATCGTTCCCCACTCTCCTTGCGGCAACACGGGAAACAGCGGATCCTTGAGCAGTTCCAGGCGCAAGTCCGCCTTGGCCTGCGTAGCTGATGCTAGCGACCAACCAAGCGCCTTCAGTCCGTCCGCCGCGATTTTGCCAAGCGGAGACCGGTCGCTCAGCGAGACGCTCCTCATTTCCGGGCGCGGCCCATGGTGATCCCGATGGATTCCCCCCGCTCGGAAAGCGCCAGCTTCACGATCTTCACCTCGACATGCTTCACCTTGCGGTCCTGCAGAAAGATCGTTTCGATGATGTGCTCGGCAACCGCCTCGATCAAGGTGAAATGCTGTCCCTGCGGCAGCGCCGTGGAGGCGGCGTGCTTCAGATCCATATAATTTTTGGAATGGCTGAGATGTGTATCCGGCGCATAACGGTCCGCCATTTCCAACGTGGCGCGCACGCTGATCCGCAATGGTTGCGGCAGGTGAGTCTCCTCCGAATAAATGCCGGTCAGCACGTCGACGTCCAGATCGTCGACCTCCAGGACCAGATAGTCCCCTTCCCCGTTCATGCCGCCTTCATTCCTTCGTTCCAAATTGCGCTTTAATTTTACGCAAAGGTCGCTAAAAGCCCCGCGCTTGCGGCGCTGATGCCCGCGAACTGACGGAATCGCAAGAATTGACGCACATAACAGCCCTCTCCACGCAAAGCGATAGCGCAGTCGAAGCGCTGCTTGATGCCGCCTTTGGCCCAGGCAGGCAGAAGCGGACGGCCTATGCGATCCGTGACGGCATGTTGCCGGTCGATTCGCTCAGCTTTGCGGCACTCGATGGGCGGGGCAATATGGTGGGCCTGCTTCAGAGCTGGCCGGTGGCGCTGACCGATGCGGCAGGCAAGCAGCACCCATTGATCATGGTGGGGCCCGTCGCCGTGCTGCCAACGCTTCAGCAAGGAGGCATCGGCAAGAAACTGATGCACCGGCTGATGGATGAAGCACGGGCGCGCCAATGCGAACCGCTGATGATGATCGGCGATCCCGAATATTATAGCCGCTTCTTCGGCTTCTCCGCGGCTGGCACCGCGGCTTGGGAAGTGCCTGGACCAGTGGAGCGTCACCGGCTGCTTGCGCAATCGATCGATGGCTGCCCCCTTCCCGGAGCAGGGCAGCTCGGCCCGCGCGCCCAAGGGCTGCGCGCTGCCTGCTGATGCCGGATTACTCCCTCCTGCTTGCTGGAGGGGAATGACAAGCCCGGACAACAAGCCTTTCCTTCTCCCCCGCGACATCCTATCTCCCCCGGAATGCGGACGGACCCATCCATAGACCTGGAAAAGCTTTCGATTGCCGAAATTGCGAGCCTGGCCGAGCAGCGGAAACTGCCGCCCGTCGATCAATGGAACCCCACTCATTGCGGCCATAGCGACATGCGGATTGCGAAGGACGGCACCTGGTTTTACCGGGGCTCGCCCATTGGCCGTCCCGCCATGATCCGCCTGTTTTCCACCATCCTGCGAAGGGAAGCGGATGGCCGCCACGTCCTGGTCACGCCGGCCGAAAAGCTGGACATCGATGTGGAGGACGCCCCCTTTCTGGCGGTGGAACTGCGGACGGAAGGGGAAGGACGCGGCCGCCGCCTGGCTTTTCGCCTGAACAGCGGTGATCTGGTGGTTGCGGATGCCGGCGATCGCCTTTGCTTTGAGGACCGGGGCCACGGAATTCACCCTTATCTGCACGTGCGCGGAGGGCTGGAAGCGCTGGTGGCGCGGCCGGTTTATTATGAACTTGCCAACCTCGCCATCGAGGAAGCGCATGTCCCCCTCGGTCTTTGGAGCGAGGCTGAATTCTTCTCGATGGAAACGTCGGCATGAGACTTGCCGAACGGCTGCGCACCGCCCTGCAAAATGGCCATGAGAAGGGCCCGGAGATAATTTCCGATACGCGGGACCCGCGCATCACCCCCGACATTGATCTGGCGCCTGCGGCAGTGCTGATCGCGGTCACTGACCGGCCCGAACCTGGCCTGATCCTCACCCAAAGGACTGCGCATTTGCGCAAGCATGCGGGACAGATCGCCTTTCCCGGAGGACGCGTGGACGATAGCGATACGGACGAGATAGATGCCGCCCTTCGGGAGGCGGAGGAGGAGATTGCCCTGCCCCGCTCGATGGTGGAGGTGATTGGCATCTCGGACCGCTATCATACCTTCACCGGCTTCGACATCGCCCCCGTCCTTGCCGTCGTACCGCCCGACCTGCCCCTTGTCCCGCACGCTCATGAAGTCGCCGACTGGTTCGAAATGCCGCTCGAATATGCGCTGGACCCGGAAAACCAGGTGAGACGCTGGATCGAATTTCAAGGCGAGCAACGCCCTTATTACGAGATAATGTGGAAGGACCGCCGCATATGGGGCGTGACTGCGGCGATCCTCGTCAACCTGCGCAAGAGGCTAGGCTGGTGAAAACGCAGGCATTGCCGGATATGGAATGGCGCCACCGGACTGGCCTCGATCGCCTGCTTCAGGTGCTTGAGGCCCGCAAGGGCATGTCGCGCTATGTTGGCGGAGCCGTGCGCGACAGCCGGCTGGGTCTGCCGGTGTCAGATGTTGATATTGCGACCAGGCTTCTGCCCCAGGATGTCATGGACCGGCTGCAGCATGCCGGGATCAAGGCCGTTCCCACGGGGATAGATCACGGCACGGTTACAGCCGTGCTGAGTGGATGGCCGGTGGAGATAACGACGCTGCGCCGCGACGTGGAGACGGACGGGCGGCGCGCCACGATCGCCTATAGCGATGACTGGCGCGAGGACGCGGCAAGACGCGACTTCACGATCAACGCGCTTTATGCCGATCCCCACTCCGGTGAGATCAGCGATTATTTCGGCGGCCTCGAGGACCTTGAGGCAAAGCGTATCCGTTTCATCGGCGACGCCGCCGAGCGGATCGAGGAAGATCATCTTCGCATCCTCCGCTATTTCCGTTTCCTCGCGCGCTTCGGCATCCCTGATCCACAGGCCGAAGACTATCGTGTCTGCGTGGCCAAAGCGAACAGCCTGATGGCCTTGTCGCGCGAACGCATTGCCGATGAGTTGATGAAGCTGCTTGGGGTGAGCGATCCACTGCCCGCTCTTCGCCTGATGGTCGATGGCGGAATCTTCGTCCCCGTGTTGCCGGAAATCGAACGCACCGGCCTGGACCGCCTGGCGGTACTCATGGAGCGGGAAAAGGCATCGGGCGCTGAGCCGTCCGCCTTGCGCCATCTTTCGGCCCTCTTGCCCCCGGACAGCCGAACCGCAGATGCAGTGGGCGCTCGCCTCAAACTGTCGAACAAGGCGCGCAAGCGGCTGACGCTCGCGCATGATGCGGCCTGGTCTCATATCCATAAACCGGCCGAACTTGCGTATCGGATCGGGGTGGAAAGCGCCATTGATCGCCTGCTGCTGGACAGCAGCCGGCCCATCGCCGACGCTCGCGGGCTTTTAAGCTGGGAAAAGCCAAGTCTGCCGATCGGAGGAGGCGCGCTGGTCAAGAAGGGGCTTGCCGCGGGCCCGCTCGTCGCCCGTGCCCTGCAAAAGGTCGAACAGCGCTGGATCGATGAAGATTATCCGGACGCAGAGCGCGTCAATGCTATTGCCGACGAAATAGTGGATCAATTGTTGCAGGACAGCCAGAACTCATAGGCCTTCTTCGGCGGCATGGGCTGAGCGAAATGGAAGCCCTGGCCCTGATCGCAGCCAAATTGCGCAAGTGCGGCGCAAAGTTCCGGGCTTTCGATACCCTCGGCGGTCGTCCGAAGCTTCAGCGACCTGGCCAGCGACAATATCGCCTGAACGATGGCGCATTTATCCTGGTCGTTCAGCATTTCACCGACGAAGCTGCGGTCGATCTTCAATATGTCTATAGGCAGGCGGTGGAGGCTGGCGAGGTTGGAAAAGCCCGTGCCGAAGTCGTCCATTGCAACGGAAACATATTGGGTTTTCAAAGCCGTGAGAACCTGCCGGGCCTTGTCCGGGTCGGCGATGATCGCACTTTCCGTCAGCTCCACCGTCAGCCTGTTGCCCGCAACGCCGGAATAGCGCAGCGCCTCCTCGACCACCGCCGGCACATCGTCACGCGCCATCTGAATGGGGGACAGGTTGACACTGACGCCGACGGGCGATGGCTTGCCCCGCTTGCTGTCCCATTGCGCCAGCGTCTGCAACGCTTCGTGCATTGCCCAGCGGCCAAGCGGGATGATGAGCCCCGACTCTTCGGCGACGGGAATGAACTCAGCGGGTGAAATTTCACCCTTTTCAGGGTCTTCCCAGCGGGCAAGCGCTTCAAAGCCGGTCACCGCACCGCTCTGAAGATCGATGAGCGGATGATAAGCCATGCGCAGCCTTCCGCCCGCCAGAGCCTCCCGCAGCTTGCTTTCCAGATCAAAACGGTCGCGCGCCTTCCGCAAGGCGCCCGGACGATAGATTTCCAGCTTGCCGCTCTTCTTTGCCAATTTCATCGCGACCTGGGCCTGACGAAGAATGTCGTCAGAATCCTCCAGGCCGCACTCCTGCGGGTTTGAGATCGCGCAACCGATCGCGACCTCGATGCTGAGCTGAAGATTGGACAGGCGGCATGGCGCGGCCAGCGCGCTGTTCAGGCGTTCCACGATTTGCAGAGCGTCGGACAGGCCATTGTTCAGACGGGCGAAGATGCCGAACTCATTGCCGCCAAGCCGCGCCAATATATCGCCTTGCCGCAAGCTGGACTTGAGGCGCCGGGCTACTGTGATGATGAGTTCATCGCCCGCCACGGCTCCCAGCGACTCGTTGATACGGCTGAAACGGACCAGATCGATGGCGAGGATCGCATATTGACTGACGGGCCGCCGGTCGGGATCGGCAAGGCATGAATCGATGTCCTCGCCAAAGCCGGTCCGGTTGGGAAGGCCCGTAAGGCTATCGGACACCAGTTCGCGGCGAAGATTCTTTTCCGTCATCCGCTCGCTGGTGCGGTCGATATGGATCGCCAGGAAACGCCGCGCGCCATCCGTCCGGTCGGACAGGCGCCCCATCGAGCAGGTGAAATATTGAGGACCCAGCCAGCCTTCCCGGTGCAGCTCGAAGGATTGTGACGGCCGGTCCGATCGCATGAAGCTCAGAACGTCCGAATAGATAACGGGGCCCTTTGCGCCTTTGGTGGCCATCCACTCCTGGGCCCGTTCCAGGGAGACCGAGGCATATTCGGCATTGCAGGCCTCAATCGTCATGTCATTGCCGCACAGGCAGATGATTGCTGCGGAAACGGGCAATGCCGCCAGCCAGTCAGGCGTGGCGTCGTTCCCCTGGAAGGGAATGATAGCGGCCTCGATCGCACGCGCTTGCACGCCTGCAATATCAACTCCTCTATCTGCCTTTAGCGCGACCATATGGGCTAATTACGGCAGACCCCGTAAATTATTGCTGAATCACCTGATTTTTTTCCTTAACGAAGAAGAAACCCTTGGATCGCGCCAGCGCGCCTGGTTCGATGCACGTCCACCGCCTGGCCAAATGGCGAGGATTAGAAGCGATTATTTCGCGGAAAGCCCGTGGGTGGCATGCGGCCGGCCGCGCCGCGGGCCACGCGCCAGGGCGTCAGGTCCGTTTCGGTGCGGATGCGCCCGCTGTCGCCGCCCATAGCCCAGCTAAGCCCTTCGTCCAGCCGGAACGTGATCGCGTCCGACAAGCCGCCGTCGCGATAGCGTTGCAGTTGCACGCCCTGCCCCCTGGCCATTTCCGGCAGTTCGCTCAAGGGAAACACGACGAGCTTCCGGTTGTCGCCGATCACCGCGACATAGTCCGCCAGCGGCCCCACGGGGCGCACCACCTTCAGCTTCGATTGGGGTTTCAGGTTCACGACCTGCCGCCCCTTGCGGGTCTCGGCGATGATTTCGTCGATATTGGCGATGAAGCCGCGGCCGTTATCGGCGGCGAGCAGCAATCTTCCCCCCGGCCGGGCGGGCAGCAGCGCGATAATCTCGGCTTCATTCTCAAGATCGGCCATCAGCCTGACCGGCTCGCCAAACCCCCTGCCGCCGGGCAGCTTGTCGGCCCCCAGGGTATGGATGCGGCCGTTGCCGCAGGCGAGCAGCAGCTTGTCCGTCGTATGCGAATGGAAAGCGAAAGCGAAACCGTCGCCTTCCTTGAACTTGAACTGATCGCGGGCGGCAAGGTCTGCATGTCCCTTCATCGCGCGAATCCAGCCGCGTTGCGACAGGATGACGGTGACCGGCTCCCGCTCGACCATCGCTTCCAAAGGAATTTCCCGCGCCGGTGCTGCCTCTTCAACGGTCGTGCGGCGGCGGCCAAGCTCGGTCTCCGGCCCATAGCGCTCGCGAAGGGCCGTGAGGTCCTTTTTGAGCCGCGTGCGCTGCCTTGCGGGGCTTTCAATGAGCTTCACCAGCCCTTCCCGCTCGGCGGCCAGATCGTCCCGTTCGCGCCGAAGCTCCATCTCCTCCAGCTTGCGCAACGACCGCAAGCGCATGTTGAGGATCGCTTCAGCCTGCCGGTCGGTAAGGTGGAACTCGGCCATCATCACTGGCTTGGGCTCGTCTTCCGTACGGATGATCTCTATGACGCGATCAAGATTGAGGAAGGCAATGATATAGCCGTCCAGCAACTCCATGCGCGCATCGATCTTTTCCAGGCGATGCTGCGATCGGCGGACCAGCACTTCGATCTGGTGCTTCAGCCAATCCGAGAGGACTTCCCGCAGCCCCATGACGCGCGGCGTCCGCTGGGCGTCCAGCACGTTGAGGTTCAGTGAAACGCGGCTTTCCAGATCGGTGAGCCGGAACAGGCTGTCCATCAGCACATCGGGATCGACGGTGCGGCTGCGCGGCTCCAGCACGATGCGGACCTCTTCGTCCGATTCGTCCCGCACATCCGCCAGGATCGGCAGCTTCTTGTCCGCGATCAGCTGCGCAATCTGTTCGATGAGCTTGGATTTTTGGACCTGATAGGGAATTTCGGTGACCACCGCGGCCCAGGTGCCCCGTCCTTCATCCTCCTTGTGCCATCGCGAACGGACACGGAAAGCCCCGCGGCCGGTGGCATAGGCATCGCTGATCGACGCCGCGCTGTCCACCACGATCCCGCCCGTGGCGAAGTCAGGCCCCTGCACCAGCGCCATCACCTGATCATGGGTCGCCTCGGGCTGATCGATCAGCAGCATGGCGGCATCGGCGATTTCGGCGACATTGTGCGAAGGAATGTTGGTCGCCATGCCGACAGCGATACCGCTCGCGCCATTGGCGAGCAGGTTGGGGAAGAGGCCCGGCATGATCTCCGGTTCCTCATCCTCGCCATTATAGGTCGGGCGGAACTCGACCGTGCCTTCATCCAGGCCCGCCATCAAGTCGATCGCAACCTGGGTCAGCCGCGCTTCGGTGTAGCGATAGGCAGCGGCATTGTCGCCGTCGATATTGCCGAAATTCCCCTGCCCGTCGACCAGCGGGTAACGCAGAGAAAAGCTCTGCGCGAGCCGCACCATCGCGTCATAGACCGACGCGTCGCCATGCGGGTGATATTTGCCGATGACGTCGCCCACGACGCGGGCGCATTTCTTGTAACCGCTCGCCGGATCCAGCCGCAACAGCCGCATAGCCCAGAGCAGGCGGCGATGCACTGGCTTCAGCCCGTCGCGCAAGTCGGGCAGGGACCGCGCGGTAATGGTCGACAGGGCATAGACCAGATAGCGTTCGGAAAGGGCGGCGTCGAAGGGATGGTCGACAATCTGGTGGAACGGATCGGAAAATTAACTCATCGGCGACGGGAATAGCAGCGCTTTCAAGGCTTGGCGAGAGGGTGCTGCAGCGGTGATTGCCGGTAGTCGCAGCCGCCAGAGAGGTCGCCTGAAGCGTTGAACCGAGCTTGCCTTCGTCGGGCACTGTCCTAAATTGCCGGGGTGACCGAGAAAGCCGCCCCCATCCTTTCTCCGCCGCCCGGCGCCCTTTTGAAGAATGCTTTCCTCTTCCTCGATTTTGACGGAACGCTGGTCGATATAGCGCCAAGACCCGATGACGTTTTGGTCGATCAGGCGCTCCGCCTTCTTCTTGCCGGTATCCGCGACAGGCTGGACGGACGGCTGGCCATTGTGAGCGGCCGTTCGGTCGCCATCCTGCGCGGTGCGCTTGATCTTGGGGATTTCGTCCTCTCGGGAAGCCACGGGCTGGAAATCGCCTATCCCGGCTGTCCGCCGGAAGCCCCTTTCCGCCCCCGCCAGATCGACGAAGCCCAGGCAGAGCTCATCCGTTTTGCCGATGCCAGAAGCGGCTTGCTGGTGGAGGAAAAGACTCTGGGTGTCGCGCTGCATTACCGTTTGGCTCCGGCGCGGGAAGAAGAATGCCGGGCCATTTGCGAACGGCTTTCCGCCGAAACCGGCCTCTATCTCCAGCATGGCAAGATGATGTTCGAGCTCCGTCCCGGCAATGCGGGCAAGGGCGCCGCGGTAAACCGTCTGCTTGCCGGAACGGAACCCAAAGCATGCCATCCGATTTTCATCGGCGACGACATCACTGACGAGGACGGCTTTCTCGCCGCGGCCCGGCATGAGGGAAGCGGCATATTGGTTGGCCAGCCGCGCATCACCGCCGCCCATTACCGGCTGGAGGATGTAGCGGCCGTCCGGCGATGGCTGTTCGAAGGCGAGGAGCAATCAGGATAGATGGACAAGCGGACGCTGGATCTCTGGCCCATCGGCAATTGCCAGGCATCGGCACTGATCGACCGGGACGGAAGGATGATTTGGGCCTGCCTGCCGAGGGTGGACGGAGATCCCATATTTTCAGCGCTCCTTTCCGATGACGATTACGCCTCTCCTGAAGCTCGGGGTTTCTGGTCCATCGATCTGGAGGATGTAGCCAGCACAACGCAGGCTTATGTCAGAAACACCCCCATATTGCGCACGACCAAGACCGACAGCAGCGGCAATGTCGTCGAAATCCTGGATTTCTGCCCCCGCTTCAAGCAGCAGGGCCGCATTTACCGGCCCGTCGCCTTCGCGCGGATCGTAAGACCGCTCGCTGGATCGCCGCGCATCCGGATCAGGCTGCGCCCGACGTCGGCCTGGGCCATGGAACAGCCAGACGTGCGCTATGGCTCCAACCACATCCGCATGCCGCTTGCCGTCATGCCCATGCGCCTTTCCACCGATGCTCCTATCGGTCTCATCTCGCAGGAAAGTGCCTTCCGCGTCGAGCGCGACATGCATTTCTTCCTCGGCCCGGACGAAAGCTTCTCCGACGCGCTGCGCCCCGCCCTCGAGCGGATGCTCGACGACACCACGGCCGAATGGCAGCATTGGGTGCGGAGCCTGGCCACTCCGCCGGAATGGCAGAACGCCGTCATCCGCTGCGCCATCACGCTGAAGCTGTGCCAGCATGAGGAAACGGGCGCCATTGTCGCCGCGCTCACCACCTCCATCCCTGAACATGCGAATAGCGGCCGCAACTGGGATTATCGCTATTGCTGGCTCCGGGACGCCTATTACACGGTGGAGGCGCTCAATCGCCTCGGCGCGCTCGACGTATTGGAAGGCTATCTCGCCTATCTCCGCAACATCGTCGATGACGCAAGGGGCGGCCATATCCAGCCGCTTTATGATGTGCGGGGAAATCCCCGCCTGGAAGAATGGGTGGCAGAGTCCCTCCCCGGCTATCGCGGTATGGGGCCGGTTCGCGTCGGGAATGATGCCTATCACCAGATCCAGCACGACGCCTATGGGCAGATCGTCCTGTCCTCGGCTCAAGCCTATATCGACCAGCGCCTCTTCCGCATGAGCGGTGAAGAGGACTTCGTCGCGCTTGAGCAGGTCGGCGAGCGCGCCTGGAAGGTCTATGACCAGCCCGACGCCGGACTTTGGGAGCTACGCACCCGCGCCCATGTCCACACCTATAGCGCCGTGATGTGCTGGGCGGCCTGTGACCGGCTGGCCCATGCAGCCGCCGCCCTGGGGCTCGGGGAGCGGGAGGCCTATTGGGCCGGGCGGGCGGGCCAGATGAAGCAGACGATCATCGAAAAGGCCTGGCGCCCCGACCGCGCCTGCCTGTCAGCGGTGTTCGAAGGCGATACCTGCGATGCCAGCCTGCTTCAGCTGCTGGACCTTCGCTTCATGACGGCGGATGATCCCCGCTTCCTCGCCACGCTTCAGGCCACGGAAAAGGAGCTTCGCCGCGGATCGGTGATGCTTCGCTACAGCGTGCCCGATGATTTCGGCTCGCCTGTAACTGCCTTCAACATATGCACCTTTTGGCTGATCGAGGCGTTGTATCGCACTGGAAGGAAAGAAGAAGCCCGCAATCTGTTCAACGAAATGCTCGAACGCCGCACCGCCGCCGGCTTGCTCTCCGAGGACATTGATCCGATCACTGGTGAGCTCTGGGGCAATTATCCCCAAACCTATTCGCTTGTCGGGATCATCAACTGCGCTGTCCTTCTGAGCAAGCCATGGAGTGAGTGCCGATGAGCCGCCTGATTGTCATTTCCAACCGCGTGCGGCAGCCGGGGAACTCGGCCGCGCAAGGGGGGCTGGCCGTCGCCCTTTCCGCTACATTACGGGAAAGCCGCGGCATCTGGATGGGCTGGTCGGGCAACATGACGGAAAAGTTCACCGGCCACATCGCCTTTCAGGAGGATGAGGGCGTCAAGACCGCGACCATCGATCTCGAAGAACAGGATATCGATGAATATTATAATGGTTACGCCAACCGCACGCTTTGGCCGCTGTTCCACTACCGCATAGACCTTGCCGAATATGACCGGACATTCGAGGGCGGCTATAACCGGGTGAACGAGCGTTTCGCCGACACCGCCACCCCGCTTATCGAGCGGGAGGACATTGTCTGGATCCATGATTATCACATGATCCCGC
>DATEFI010000172.1:0-4642 GCA_035280705.1 Rhizorhapis sp.
CCAGAATATCCCGGGCGCGATGGTCATCACCCGAATGGCGAACGGCGCGAGATCGCGGGCGATGGGCAGGGTCATGCCATAGACGCCGCCCTTCGACGCTGAATAGGCGGCCTGGCCGATCTGGCCTTCAAAGGCAGCCACGCTCGCTGTGTTGATGATGACGCCTCGCTCCTCGCCGATCCGGTCGGCCGTGCTGAGGCGCGCCGCGAACTGGGAAATGACGTTGAAGGTGCCGATCAGGTTGACCTCCACCGTGCGGCGGAACTGATCGAGCGGGTGCGGCTTGGCTTCCTTGCCCACCGTCTTGCTGGCGATGACGATACCGGCGCAATTGACGAGCACGCGAGCAACGCCATGCGCCGCTTCGGCTTCATCCAGACCGGCGGTCACGCTGGCTTCGTTGCTGACATCGACCTTGGCGAAAAGGCCGCCGATCTTGGCGGCATGCGCGCGGCCCGCCTCTTCATTGAGGTCGAAGATGGTGACTTTGGCGCCCTGTGCGGCCAGCATTTCTGCGGTTGCCCCGCCGAGCCCCGACGCGCCGCCGGTCACTATCGCGGCCACATTGTTCAGTTCCATGCAATGATCCTCCTCGCCAATTCATTCCCCCCAGCGCCTATGGGCGGGGCAGGAGGAACGCAAGCACCGCGGCTAGACTCATTCCGGTTCTGATTGAACCGGAATGAGTCTAATATTCCCTTGTTCCCAGTGATTTCCGAGCCGCCAGATGATTCCATCTGGCTCGAAATCGCTCTAGCGGGACAGGGACGCAGCCTCCCGCGCCAATACTTCGATCTTGCCGGGGTCCACCGGCCCCTTGGGAACGACCCAGCTTCCGCCGACGCATTTTACGGCCGGGTCCGCCAGCCATGAAGCGGCGGTGTCCGCCCTGATGCCGCCGGTGGGGCAGAAGCGGACGATGTGGAAGGGCGCGGCGAGCGCCTTCAGTGCAGCCAGACCTCCGGAGGTTTCTGCGGGGAAGAATTTGAAGCGCGAAAGCCCCATGTCCATGCCGCGCATGATGTCCCCCGCCGTGGCCGTCCCGGGCAGGAAGGCGACGCCGCTTTCAATGGCGGCTTTCCCCAACGGCTCGGTAAGCCCGGGGCTGACGATGAACTGCGCCCCTGCCTCCAATGCCTGATCCAGTTGCCGGGGATTGAGCACCGTGCCTGCTCCGACCACGGCGCCGGGCACCTTCGCCATTTCGCGCATGACATCCAGCGCAGCGGCTGTCCGCATCGTGACTTCCAGAGCGGGCAGGCCGCCCGCCACCAGCGCCTCGGCGATGGGCGCCGCATCTTCCACCCGTTCGATAACCAGCACCGGTATCACTGGCGCCAGTTCCATGATTTCGTCAACGCTGCGGCTCATATCCTCATCTCCCGGAACGCGGCGGCGGCCCCGAACAGTCCGATTTCATCATGGACCGCAAGGCGGATCGGAATGGAGGCCATCAGGCTTTCGAACCGGCCCTTCGCCTTGAAGCGGGCATGGAAGCCGCTGGCAAGCAAATGGCCGCGCATGCGCTGGGTAAGCCCTCCCGCCAGGACAATGGCGCCGGGGCCATGCGCCAAAGCGAGGTCGCCCGCCGCCGAACCATAGGAGAGGCACAGCCGGTCAAGCGCGGCGCGGGCGAGAGGAATGCTGCCGTCGAGCGCGGCCGCCCACAGATCGGCGTCGGAGAGCAATTCGACCTTCTCATGATTCTGGACCGCCAGCCCCTGATAGATATTGTTGAGGCCGGGTCCCGACACGATCCGCTCTACCGATACCCGGACGAATTTCTGGCGGAGATATTCGAGCAGCCGGGTCTCCAGCGCATCGAGCGGCGCGAAATCGAGATGCCCCCCTTCCGTCGCGATGACATGAGGCACGCCCCCGTCATAGGCGATCATCGCTACGCCGAGGCCAGTGCCCGGCCCCATTATCGTGACTGCGCCATGCTGGGGAAAGGGCCTGTCTTCCCCATAGAGCAGTTCGAGATTCTCCGCAGGCAGCTTCGCCACTGCATGCGCCACCGCCTCAAAATCATTGATGAGGCGCAGATGGTCGAGGCCCAGTTCCGTCGCCAGCCTGTTTGGACGGATGACCCAATTGCTGTTCGTCAGCTTGATCACGTCCCTGCCGATTGCCGTCGCAAAGGCGATGCACGCCGCCCCCGGCAGGTCGCCCGCGCCTTCCTTCGCCTCATCCTTGGTAAAGGCTTCCCATGTGCTGGCAAGGCTTACATGCTCGGCGACTTTGTATTTCCGCACCTTGCCCAGACGGGGAACGCCGTCGTCATCCATGGTGGCGCGGGCAAAACGGGCATTCGTCCCGCCAACATCGACGGCAACGATTTCCATCACAATTCGGCTTCCATAGCCGCCAGCATCGCCGAGGCGCCTTCCTCCGCGGTATCGCTATGGTGACGGAACAGCGCAAAAAGTTCGCGGCCAGTGTCGTAGGGCGGCGGCGGGGCTGGCGCAGCCTCTCGCGCCTGCCATTCCGTTTCTTCTACCAGGGCGCTCACGACCCCGCTGTTCGCGCAGACACGCACAATGTCGCCGTCCCGCAACCTGGCGATCGGTCCGCCGCCCAGGGCTTCCGGCGACAGATGAATGGCCGCCGGAACCTTGCCGCTGGCTCCCGACATGCGGCCATCGGTGAGCAGCGCCACCCTATGGCCCCTGTCCTGCAGCACGCCCAGCGCGGGAGTGAGCTTGTGAAGCTCCGGCATCCCATTCGCGCGCGGACCCTGGAAGCGGACGGCAACGACGACGTCACGGTCGAGTTCACCCGCCTTGAATGCTTTCAGCACGTCCTCTTGCTTTGAAAATACGCGGACTGGAGCCTCGATGGTCCAGCGGGACTGTTCCACAGCGCTGATCTTGATGATGCAGCGGCCAAGATTGCCCTGGAGCAGCTTCATGCCGCCGTCGGGCTGGAAAGGGTCCGTTGCGGGCCGCAGCATCGCATGGTCGCGCGGCTGGGATGGAGCATCCTTCCAGACCAGCGCATCATTTTCAAGCATGGGCTCCACCGCATAGCCCGAAAGATCCGATCTCGCGACCGTCATGACGTCGCGATGGAGAAGGCCCTCGCCGAGCAACTGGCTGATGATCCAGCCGATCCCGCCCGCTGCATGGAACTGGTTCACATCGCCCGATCCGTTGGGATAGACCCGCGCCAGCAGCGGAACCGCCGCCGACAGCTCCGAAAAGTCGGTCCAATCCACGCTGATCCCCGCCGCCCGCGCAATCGCCGGGATGTGGATCGCGTGATTGGTGGAGCCGCCGGTGGCAAGCAGCCCCACAATCGCATTCACGATCGCCTTTTCATCCACGCACAGCCCCAGCGGCCGGTAATCGTCCCCCCCCCAGCCGATCGCGGCCAGCCGGTGCACCGCCGCGCGGGTGAGTTCGCTGCGCAGCCGGGTGCCTGGATTGACGAAGGCGGCGGCGGGCATGTGGAGGCCCATCACCTCCATCATCATCTGGTTGGAATTGGCCGTGCCATAGAAGGTGCAGGTGCCCGCGCTGTGATAGGACTCGCTTTCCGCCTCCAGCAGATCTGCCTCACCCACCTTGCCCTCGGCATATAGCTGGCGGACCCGCACCTTTTCCTTGTTGGACAGGCCAGTGGGCATCGGCCCGCCCGGCACAAGGATGACTGGCAGATGCCCGAACCGCAACGCTCCGATAAGGAGACCGGGGACGATCTTGTCGCAAATGCCGAGCAGCAGCGCTCCTTCGAACATCGCATGGGACAGGGCGATGGCGGTTCCCATCGCGATATTGTCGCGGCTGAACAGCGACAGGTCCATGCCCGCCTGGCCTTGGGTGACGCCGTCGCACATGGCCGGAACGCCGCCAGCGACCTGCGCGGTCGCGCCCACCTCACGCGCCGCCAGCTTGATCGCTTCGGGATAGCGGCCATAGGGCTGATGAGCGGACAGCATGTCATTATAGGCCGTGACAATGCCGATGTTCATGGCCTTGCCCGACTTGATGATCCCCTTGTCTTCCCCGCTGGCGGCGAAACCGTGGGCGAGATTGCCGCAACTCAACTTGCCCCGGTTGGTGCCGGCGTCGCGCCCGCGCTTGATGAGGTCCAGATATTTGCCGCGCCGCGCCGCGCTCCGCCGGACGATCCGTTGGGTGACGGCGGCGACCGTCGAATGAAGGTCAGTCATGCCAGCTTGCTCCATCGCGTTCGATAAGAGCAATGGCCGAGGACGGCCCCCAGTTCCCGGCGGCATATTTGGCCGGCTTCATCTCTGCCTCCGCCCAGCCCTTGTGGATGCTGTCGATCCAGCTCCAGGCGGCCTCCACCTCGTCGGCGCGAACGAACAGGGTGGTGTCGCCCTCCAGCAGATCGAGGATCAGCCGCTCATAGGCAATCCGCCGCCGCGTCTTGGCGAAAGCGGCGTCAAGGCTGACATTGAGCCCCACCTCGCGCAGTTCGACACCCTCGCGGTCGAGGCCCGGCTGTTTGGCCATGATCAGCACGCGGATATTTTCTTCAGGCTGCAGGCGGATGATGAGGGTGTTGGGTTCCAGCCCCTTGCCCTTGCCGCTGAAGATGGAGTGCGGCACCTCCTTGAACTGGATGAGGATTTCCGACTGCCGGTTGGGCAGCCGTTTGCCGGTGCGGATATAGA
>DATEFI010000173.1:0-3000 GCA_035280705.1 Rhizorhapis sp.
GTGGACGTCGTTCACCTCGACGCCAGCATCCGCGATTCGACCGATCCGAACGTCGAGATCGCGCCGGAGGCCGTCGCCGCGGCGGCAGGCAAGACGATCCAGGAGGTTCGCGACCTTCGTCATGAAGGCAAGTGCCAGGCAGTGATGATCGAAGGCGCCGTCAAGTGCGCGCTGGAGGCCCAGTCAAAGCATGGCATTGCCGGCATCATCGGTGTGGGCGGATCGATGGGCACCACGCTCGGCAGCATAGTGATGCAGGCGTTCCCGTACGGCCTGCCAAAGGTGATGGTGTCGACGATGGCATCGGGGTTCACCCGGCCGTTCGTCGGCGCGAAGGACATCATCATGGTGAACCCGGTATGTGACATCGCCGGGCTCAACAGCATCACCCGCGACGCGTTCCGCAACGCGGCGATCGCCACCGCCGCGATGGCGAAGAGCTACTCGCCCGTGCGCGCGGAAACGAAGCCGCTGATCGCGATGACGACGCTCGGCACCACCGATCGCTGCACCGTGCGCGTGCGCAAGTCGCTGGAGAGCAAAGGCTACGAGGTGATGGTGTTCCACACGCTCGGTACCGGCGGCATGGCGATGGACCAGATCGTGCGGGAGCGCGACGTCAGCGCGGTCGTCGACGTGTCGCTGGTCGAGATCAACGATTATCTGAACAACGGCATGTTCAGCGCCGGCCCGGACCGCGCCAAGGCGGCGCTCGAGAAGGGCGTGCCCGTGATCTTCGCGCCGGGCAACGCGGACTTCATGCTGTCCGGACCCATCGACATGGCGAAGACACAATTCCCGGGAAAACGTTATCACATCCACAACCAGGCAATTACCGCGGTACGCACCGAGGCTGGCGAACTGCAGAAGTTGGCGAAGCACATGGGTGGCCTGATCGCCGGCGCCAAGGGGCCGGTCTCGTTCTTCGTGCCGCTGAAGGGCTTCTCGCACCACGACAGCCCCGAAGGGCATTTGCACGACCCGTCGCTGTGCCCGGTGTTCTCGGAAGCGCTGAAGAAGGCCCTGCCGGCGTCCGTGCCGGTGACCGAGTTCGACTGCCACATCAACGATCCGCAGTTCGCCGAGGCGATCGTCGATCAGGTCTTGGCCTCGACCCATGCAACCAGCCAGTTAACTTAAGGGTCCGGTGCTCTTTGGAAAATATCGCAACGCCTGAATAGATCGACCGCGCAATGCTCTCCAAAACGGCGATTTCGTCAGAGTAGCGATCGAAGGAATTGGAATTTGAAAATTCCTGCGCTTCGCAATGAATAGCCGACAGGAACAAGGATGAGAACCCAAGTCGGAATCATCGGTTCAGGACCAGCGGGTCTGCTGCTTGCAAGATTGCTGCATCTGCAAGGAATTGACACGGTGATCGTCGAGAATCGCAGCCGCGACTATGTACTAGGTCGCATTCGCGCTGGTGTGATTGAACAAGGTATGGCGGATTTGCTGCGGGAAGCCAAAGCGGGCGAACGCATGGATCGCGAGGGTTTGATCCACGAGGGTATCAATATCGCATTTGACGGCCGGCTCGAACGCCTTGATTTTCCCGAACATACGAATGGAAAAGTTGTGATGGTCTACGGCCAGACCGAAATCACTCACGACTTGATGAAAGCGCACATCGATGAGGCGGGGGGAATTGTCCACTTCGACGCGCCGGCCATCAAGGTGGAAGGAAGCGATACGGATTCCCCACGAATCCTCTACGAGCAAAACGGCCGACGCCGGGAACTCGTCTGCGATTTTGTCGCAGGATGTGACGGCTATCATGGCGTTGCACGTCGAAGCCTTCCGGCGGACAAAATCAAAACTTTTGAAAAAACGTATCCGTTCAGCTGGCTGGGAATTCTCTCTGATGTGCCGCCGGTCATGGATGAACTGCTTTATGCCAACCATGCACGCGGCTTTGCGTTGTGCAGTATGCGCTCGCACACCCGCAGTCGCTACTATGTGCAATGCAATACCGACGATAACGTCAATAATTGGAGCGACGATGCTTTTTGGGATGAACTGCGCCGCCGCCTTCCTTCTGATGCGGCTGATTCCGTTGCAACGGGTGCCCGTCTCGAAATGAGCATCACGCCCCTGCATAGTTTTGTCGCTGAACCCATGCGCTTTGGTCGGCTCTTCCTGGCAGGCGATGCGGCGCACATCGTCCCGCCCACAGGCGCAAAAGGACTTAACCTTGCGGCTTCAGATGTTTATTATCTCGCGCGCGCCCTGCTCGCCTATTACAAAGAAAAACGAACTGACTTGCTCGATCGCTATTCCGACACAGCGCTGCGCCGCGTTTGGAAGGCGATCCGCTTTTCCTGGTGGTATACATCCCTGCTGCATAGGTTCGACGATGATCCCATGAGCAGGCGTTTACAAATTTCCGAGCTTGATTACTTGACCGCATCGGATGCCGGGCAGACTATGTTTGCTGAAAATTATGTCGGCCTGCCATTTGAGAAGTTTGAGTAACACAACGCGGTGAGCGCCGAAGCCCGGCGCACCGAGTACAATTGCCTTCTAATAAGAACGGCAAAGTTATGAGATTCCATTACCATCCAGCTAAGGAGGAAAACATCGCGGCACTTTTAAACAGAGCGATGCTTGCGGACCCGCCACAGACCGCCGTTGAACATATCTTGCGGCTAAGCTAACTAAGCAAGCAATGCGGCATGGCTTTGTCACCAATAGCCACGCGGAAATCTATTGTTTCTGTGAGGCTCACGGTCTTCTGCGTGCACTCGTTTGACCTGGCCAAAGAGGACCAGTCGTGAATGCAGGGAAACGCAAAGTTAGTATCAACGCTGGCGCAGTCATGTGCGCATCGGCGTTCTTCCTTTTATGCCAGCCGCAGCCGGTACTGCCGCAGGCGCTCTTTTATCAAGGCAAGACCATCACGGTGATCGCTGGCCAGGAGCCCGGAGGGTTGGGAGATTTGCGGCTGAAGTCGATATTGCCGTATTTCAAAAAGCATATTCCCGGACAGCCGAATATCGT
>DATEFI010000174.1:0-2916 GCA_035280705.1 Rhizorhapis sp.
ATGACGCCTGACGCGGCGATCCTGCTTGAGCAACGCCAGGACAATGGCGTTCTTCTGCTGACGCTGAACCGTCCCGCTCAACGCAACGCGCTGGCGACGCCGCTGCTGGAGGCCATCGCCGCCGCGCTTCGCGCGGCGGACCGGGACAACGGCATCCGCTGCGTCGTCATCACCGGGAACGATAAAGTTTTCGCCGCCGGTGCCGACATTGAGGAGTTGGCGCGGTCGGATGGCTCGGAACCGGTCGAGGGGCCGCGCTGGATCGCCTGGAACGCCATCGCCGCTTTCTCGAAACCCCTGATCGCGGCGGTAGAGGGATGGTGCCTGGGCGCGGGATCGGAACTGATGCTGCGCTGCGATATCGTCGTGGCGGGACGCAATGCGAAATTGGGGCAGCCCGAGACCAATCTGGGTATCATTCCGGGCGCTGGCGGCACCGCCATCCTGCCCCGAAAGGTCGGCATGGCAACGGCCATGGACATGGTCCTGACCGGGGAGCCGATCACTGGAGAACGGGCCTACCAGTTGGGAATGGTGGCGCGGCTGGTCGATGACGGACAGGCGCTCGCATCCGGCCTGGAACTGGCTGCGCGGCTGGCGAGCCGGGCTCCCGAAGCGCTGCGCGTGGCGAAGGCGAGCATATTGCACAGCAGTGAGAGCGCGCTTGGAGATCATTTGAGGGTCGAACGCGAACGCTTTCTGGGTTTGTTGGCGGGGGCGGAAAAAGCCGAAGGCATTGCGGCATTCAGGGAAAAGAGGCCGCCTGACTGGTCGGATTTCTGACCTGTTCGGCTTGACGTCTTTCCTATCCTCGACCAAGGAATGGCACCCTGACAATGCGCCATTTCTTCACGCACGTCAGGCTTCTGACTGTTGACCTAGACTGGATGAGATATGGCGCGGACCCAAGCGGCAGATTACGAACAAAGGCGTGAAGCCATACTCGACAGGGCTGCCGAATTATTTGCGTCACGCGGTTTCAACGGTGCGTCGATCGCCGATCTGGCCGTCTCTTGTGCGACATCCAAGTCCCTCATTTATCATTATTTTCCTTCGAAGGAAGATGTTCTCTTCGAGGTCATGGCGTCACATATCGACCAACTCCTCAACGACACGGAAGAGGTGATTGCAACGAAAGGAACCGACGCGGAGCATTTCAGCAGGCTGATACACGCATTTTTGCATCATTATGCCGGCGCCGCCGAAAGACAGAAGGTTCTGCTCAACGAGCTTGCGAACCTGCCCGAAGCCAGCCGGACCATCATCGTCTCGAAGCAGCGCCGAATAATCGATGTGATGCAGCATCTTGTCGTGGCGCTCTATCCCGAGTTTGCTGCGGATCCCAAACGGGCACGCGTTCAGACCATGTTGATTTTCGGCATGCTCAACTGGACCCACACATGGTACGATCCGCATGGTTCCGTGGACGTCGATACATTGGCGGATATGATCCTGAAGACCGTCATCAGTTGAAGGGCCACAGGCGCCGCCGCCGTTCATGATCCGGACGGACCGCCCGGCCTTTCAGGCAGCAGTCCGGCAGCGCCGTAAAGTCTCGGAGGGCAGTTCCGCGAACAACTGCTTATATTCGCAGCTGAACCGGCTGGGATGCCAGAAGCCCCAGCGATCGATCACATCCTTGACCTGCAAGGACGCGCCGATCCTGACCAGGTCGTGTCGGGCCCTGTTAAGGCGAAGAACCCGCACGAAGGCAACGGGATTGATGCCCAGCACGTCCTGGAAGCTATATTGCAGCGCCCGGCGGGAAACACCAATATCCCGGCAGATTTCGCTGATCTGTAGCGGCTCGTCGATTCGATCGAGAATATATTCGCGCGTGCGGCGCACGATCTCATAGCGGTTGGACCAGCCATAATCCGTTGCAGCCTCTGCAACAATGATAACCGGCACGAGTATATCGAGGACGGATGCAATCACCGCCTCTCGTCCCTCATCATCATGCACGCCCGGATCATCATGATGATTTGCGATCAATGCCTTGATCTTCCCGGCAGCCCTGGAGGTCGTTTCCAGATCGCCCACCATGTGAATACCATTGTCCATCCAGTCGGGCGCGACCAGCCCTTCGACATTTTCCAGATATTCGTCCACCAGTTCGCGCGTGATCGTCAGGCCCAGCATATCCATCGGCGGCAAAACCGCCTCAAAGGGGTGTGCGCCGCATACAACGGCAAGACCTTCGTGCAGCGGCCGGCCATTCATGCGCGCCTCGCCCTGCATGTTCGACAAAAAGACGAAGATGTGCCTTTCGCGTTCACCGCAGCCCGATATGCTCAATGTCGCTTCAAAGCTACAATTCCGCAGCAGAAGGCCCGGCAGGAACAGGTCCCGGCATTCGCCCTGGCCGGGAGCAGGCGTCAATTGCGTATATTCCATCGCCCATCCCGGTGGTGGCGGAACCAATCCGGAATGACTGAATCGTTCGACATGATCTGATCCCGACAGTGCAATGTCAGTCCGCATCGTTGGTGTCTTTTTAGCCTCAATATTTGCCAAAAACGGATAACGCTTGGGGCCATGCTATCTTATGTTCGTCGTCGTCGGCAAGTACTCGCAAGGGGGCGAGTGCCGGATATCGCAAATTTCCTGGTAGCAGTCGCGAAGGATTGCGACTTGCCATGTAGCGGCCCGCGCCGAATTGGGCGCAAATCCTTATGGGGAGGAAACATGAAACTGAGGCGTTTTACTGAACTGTCAAAAAAGAACTTTTCCGCAGTGAACGGAATGCATGTTTCGACATGCGCCCTTGCTGCGGCTGTTCTGTTCTGCCCGACCGCTGGAGCTCTTGCCCAGGAGGCCCCGGCACAAGCATCGGACCAAGCCAATGAGAGCCGCGGAATCGCCGACATCGTCGTCGTCGCGCAGAAGCGCGCGGAAAATGTGCAGGATGTTCCG
>DATEFI010000175.1:0-4069 GCA_035280705.1 Rhizorhapis sp.
GCTGGCCGAAAAATGGGGCCGATTGAAAATCGCGGACGTCAATCTCTCCGGCAAGGCCGACCGGATCGACCTGCTGCCGGACGGGACATTGGCCATCGTCGATTACAAGACGGGCAAACCGCCAAGCGGGAAACAGGTGGCGGCGGGTTTTTCCATGCAATTGGGATTGCTGGGGCTGATTGCCGAGCAGGGCGAGTTTGACGGGCTGGAAAAGGGACGGACCGCCTCAGCCTTTGAATATTGGTCGATGGGCCGCGACACCAAATCGGACGGCTTCGGCTATTGCCAGAGTCCGGTCGATCCGAAGGGCAGCTATGGGAAGGTCGTGACCGGCGAGTTCACGCAACAGGCTGCGCGGCATTTCATTGACGCCGTGGAGAAATGGCTGACGGGAAATATGCCATTCACTGCCAAGCTCCACCCCGAAATTCCCACCTATGGCGATTATGACCAGCTTATGCGGCTGGAGGAATGGTATGGCCGGGGATCGCAGGGACACGCGGCATGACGGGACCTCTCCAACCCCTGAAGGGCAGTCAAAGCCTGGCATCGCACCCCGAGGATCATGTCTGGCTGAGCGCGTCGGCGGGCACGGGCAAGACCCATGTCCTGACCGCCCGTGTGTTGCGGCTGCTGTTGCGCAAGGATGTCAGCCCGGAAAATATCCTCTGCCTGACCTTTACCAAGGCTGGCGCGGCGGAAATGGCTGAGCGCATCCATAACCGGCTGGCTGCCTGGGTGCAGATGGACGATATGAGCCTCTTCAACGATCTGGAGGCACTGGGAGAAGAGTCCGGGCCCGCTGCGCGTGACCATGCCCGCACGCTGTTTGCGAGCGTGCTTGACGCGAGTGGCGGCGGATTGCGCATTCAGACGATCCATAGCTTCTGCCAGACTCTCTTGTCCTCTTTTCCAATCGAGGCCGGACTGCTCCCCGGCTTTCGCCCGCTTGACGAACGCGAGCAGAAGAGCATGGCCCGCGCCGCGCTTGCCGATCTTCTCGTCCGCGCAGAGGCGGCCGGCGATGTGGCGCTGATGACGGACATGCAGGCGCTGAGCCTCCGGCTGGGTGAGGAGGGGGCCGCGAATTTCCTGGCGAGATGCGCGGCTGCACCTGATGCCATGGCGTCATTGCCGCAGGGGATCGGTCCATGGCTGCGAGAGAAGCTGGAACTTCCGCAAGGAGATGTCGAGGCTGCAATCGCTTCCGCCTGCGCCGATCAACTGTTCGACATTGCGGGCCTCCAGCGGATCGCCACCGCCAACAGGGCCTGGGCGACCAAGACGGCGCTCGAGCATTGCGACCTGATTGCGCGCTGGTGCAGCGCAACAGCTGAGGAGAGGGCCGCGACGCTGGCGGAACTGCTGTCGGTCTTTTGGACGGCCAAGGGGGAACCGCGCAAATATTCCCCCAAGCTGATCCAGGCCGAGGCCGGCTATGAAGCTCTTGCGGCGCGGCTTGCCGAATGTTGCGATGGACTTTTGAAGCTTCGCAGCCGGGTCGCATGGGCGGATCTTTTCGCCCAGGCGCTGACCGCGGGCCGGGCCTATGCGCATGCCTATGCCGAAGCGAAGCGGATTGCAGGGGCGGTGGACTTCGATGATCTGATCCGCACGACCGTGAGCCTGCTCAACGAAAACAGCATGGCGGATTGGATCCGTTACAAGCTGGACCAGACCACGGACCATATATTGGTGGACGAGGCTCAGGATACAAATATATCGCAATGGCAAATAGTTGCGGCGCTTGCTTCAGATTTCTTCTCAGGAGAGGGTGCAAAGGGCGAGAAGGTCCGCACCATCTTTACCGTGGGCGATTTCAAACAGGCCATCTTCGGTTTCCAGGGCACCAGCCCAGAAGCGTTTCGCGCGGCGGAAATGTTCTTTTCCCGGAAATCCGAAGAAGCCGATCAAGCTTTTCACCGATTGTCGCTCGTCCAGTCTTTTCGTTCCACCCCTCCGGTGCTTGACCTGGTCGATGCCGTCGTTGAGGAATTGGGGAGCGATTGCCTGGGGCTCAGCGAGGGCGCCGATCCGCATCAGAGCGCCGTTCTCCATCCCGGCGAGGTCATTCTCTGGAATCCTGTCTCTGCGATCTCACTCGGAGATCAGGACAGCGAGGATGAGGGGGAAGAAGACTGGCTGAGCGATGCAGTGCGGGAACATGCTGCCCGCACCGCCGCCCAGATCGGCGAGTGGCTCGGCCAGGGCTTGATGCTGGAAAGCAAGGGCCGCCCCTTGCGTCCGGGCGACGTGATGATCCTTGTGCGGAAACGGAGCGACCTGGCCCGGCTGATCGTCGCGCGCTTGTATGAGGAAGGGGTGCCTGTAGCCGGGATCGACCGCCTGCGCCTCAACGCGCCCTTGGCGGTGCGTGACTTGCTGGCGGCGCTTCGCTTCGCGCTTCAGCCCGAAGACGATCTGAACCTCGCCAACCTGCTGGTTTCGCCGCTCATCGGCTGGACCCAGGATGAGCTGTTGGAGCGGGTGCGGCGGGACAAGGGCGTGGGCTTGTGGAGCCATTTGCGCCGGACCTTGGGCCAGTCCAATCTTTTGGAGCCGCTCTACGCATTGCTTGGGCAGGCGGATTTCACGACGCCCTATCGTTATCTGGAGAACATTCTCTCTGGCCCGCTCGATGGCCGCAAAAAGCTGCTGCGGCGGCTAGGGGCGGAGGCACGCGATCCGGTCGAGGAATTGCTGAATGCCGCCCTGATATTCGAGAGCGAGGCGCATCCTTCGTTGCAGACCTTCGTCGACTGGTTCGATCGGGGCGATGTAGAGATTGTGCGCGACGCGTCCGCTTCGGGAGATGCCGTGCGCGTGCTGACCGTGCACGGAGCCAAAGGTCTGCAGGCCCCAATGGTCATTCTCGCTGATGCGACCGTCGATCCGACGGCGATGGGGACCCGGCGGGGTTTCGACTGGCCCTTGCAGGAAGGCCAGCCAAAGCTTCCAGTCCTTCTGCCCCGGCGCAGCGAGAGGGTGGAGGTGATCGAAGAAGCCGCCGCCAGGGCAGAGCAGGCGGAGTTGGAGGAGCATTGGCGGCTGCTTTATGTAGCGCTGACCAGGGCGGAGGAGAAGCTGATCCTTGGAGGGGCGCTTGGCCCGAAAGCCCGGGGGGCGCCGCCGGAACTGAGCTGGTATGCGAAGGTAAAGCTGGCCATGGAGCGTTTGGGGACGGCGGAGGAGGCATCGGCGCGTTGGGGCGCCCAGCGCGTCTATCGCGGTTCCGAGATCCTTAGTCCTCGCAGGGAGCAGATGGCGGCAACCGCGATTGCCGAGCCCCAGCGCGATCTGCCGTCCTGGCTCAGGGAGCAGGCGCCGGTGGAGGCACGTCCGCCTCGCCCCTTGACGCCATCGGCGCAGGAGGAGGACAGCCTGCCCCAACCGCCGCCCTCGGCAGCCATGCGCGCAGCGGCGGATCGCGGCAAATGGCTGCACGCGCTTTACGAGCGCCTTCCCGCCACTGCGCCTGCAGATCGGCGTAGCGCGGCCAATCAATGGCTGCTGAAGGTTCAGGGGGTCAAGGACAGTCCCCTCCGGGCCGAAATCATCGAAAGCGCCATGTCGATCATCGAGGATCCTGCTTTTGCCGACCTGTTTTCAACGGAAACGCTGGCCGAGGCGCCCATTGCAGCGGTCGTGGGGGAGGAGGTGATTGCAGGCACGGTGGACCGTTTGCTGGTGACCGGGAACGTGGTTCGCGTCGTCGATTTCAAGACGGGCAGGCTGGTTCCTGAAGGCGCTGGCGACGTGCCGCGGCCGCATTTGCGGCAGATGGCTGCCTATTCGGCTGCCCTGGAGGTGATTTTCCCCGGACGCAGGATAGAGGCGGCGCTCCTCTATACCGCCGGGCCAAAGATGGTCCCGCTGCCGCCCGATCTTTTGCGGTTGCACAAGCCCGGCTTTCCGGGGGCGCAGCAAGAATTTCCATGACGGGAGTTGAGGGCAGCCTGCCGGCGTCCTAGATAGCGCTTCACAGAAGGAGAATTCATATGGCGACCAAGGCGATTTCCGACAGCAGCTTTGCCACCGACGTGCTGGCCTCTGACAAGCCCGTGCTGGT
>DATEFI010000176.1:0-2921 GCA_035280705.1 Rhizorhapis sp.
TTCCCCACCCGATGAAAAGCGCCGGGCGGTTCAACCATTTCCCTAGGCGGAAAAATCTGCTGCTCCATCGGCTGATATGGTGGCGGCAGCGGTAAATGAGCTTCCGGCGCAATGTAGGAGAAAAGCTGCTTCGATCCACCCGCTTTCTCGGCCGCACGCCAAAGCACCGCCAGCTTAGCCGGTATGCCAGTCCTTCCCGGCGCTGGCGGAAAGCAGCCGCTTGGGTTTCCCTCACGAACGCTGCGTCCACGGGGGAGAGAGAGAGCCGTCCATCTCTCACTCCCTCCCTAATCAGCTCGTGAAGCGATGGCGATCGCACGATAACCACATTGGTGCCGCGCCCGTCGGAAGAGTAGGGTTCCAGCCAGGCGTCTCCGAACGATATGTCCGCCGTTTCCGCGACTACATCGTCGCAAAAATCGCATGCCCTATTCTGGAAAAAACCCGACCCCCAGTCGCCGTCGACAAGGTGCCACCAATCCTGGCTGCGGCTGGTGCCGTCCCGGCACATGATCTGCGCTCTATACCAGTTGGCGGGCCGGTCCGGGTTCTTCACGCGAAAATCGATCCCTTCGACATCGCCGATGGTCGATCCCATTTGCCAGGCGAAGCTTTCCACCATCTGCCGGCTTTTCATATGGCCGCACACAAGGCCGAGTGTGAATGAAATGCGGTCGCGTATGACGGCGTCTTGTTTGCACAGCAGCCGGGTAGCCTTGATGAAGCAAGGGATTCCCACCATAGCGTAGCGGCCCGGCCTCTCCCGCATTTCAGAGAGAACTGCCGACATTTCGATAGGATAATATCGGGACTTTGCGCCTTCATGCAGCTCATCCACGGTGCGCGAAATCCGGTATGCAAAAAGGCGATTCTGAACTTGATGACTGTAGCAGGCCGCCACATGGGCGACGCCATCGACCATGCCGCGCTTCAGGAGTTCGGCCGCGACCCAGCTTACCATGCCGCCCGAACTGCCCCTTTCGCGATAGCCGGGCTCTGCGACATGGCCGACATAGGCAGCATCAAAACGTCCGATCCATGGATCGCTCAAGACTGCGGCGGGAAAGGCTTCGCGAGCGATCTCGTCTTCGTCGGGCGCAGGAGGCGAGAAGGGGCAGACCCATGAAAAACTTTCGCTCCGGCTGCAAAACCATTCCGCCGGGCCACGGGGCTTGAGCTGGCCATCTGCGTCCCATTCGAGGCGTACCGGGACATTGGCATCATTGAGAGCGCAGGCACCGCATCCAATGCACAGCCCTGAGCCCACCATATCCCGCGGACTGACCAGATCCTGACGCATTTGCCAGGCATTCTCCTCTCTGCGTCAGGATCGCCTTTTTTCCGGTCCTGACGCTGGGTAGACTGCCGCCGGGCCATATTCGGAATAGGGCACGGATGTAATGCGGCAGAGATAGACCTCATCTTCTGGATGAACCTCTATGGCGAAGCCGGCAGCGCGCAGCATCGCCTGGCTGCAGGCAGCGTTCGGCGCCCACCAGTTGCTCCAGTCGTGGGCGAACCTGTGCTCGATGAAGTGCATTTTGGGATAAGCAGGATTGTCGAAATAGGTGGGCGGCTGGTCAGTGCCTGGAACACGGAAGGGATGATCCTCCGGCACGAGCAGCACGTCCCTTCCCCCCTGCTGCATCGTCTGGAAAAGCAGCAAGTCTCCGGCCACATGCTGCCGTATCAGATCGAGCGCCAGCAGCGGGTGGCGCAGATGGTAAAGTACGCCCATGAAGATCACGAGGTCGAAAGTCCGACCCAGCAGCGCCACGTCATAGACGGACAGGTTGCGGAACTCGATATCGTCAAAGCCAAGCGCCGAGGCAGCGAAGCGTGCCTGCCCCAGATAATGCTCGTCAGTGTCGATGCCGAGCACGGCGGCGGCCCCACGCCGCTTCATTTCGAAGCAGTAAAATCCTGCATTGCAGCCGATGTCGAGGACCGTCTTGCCCGTCAGATCGGCGGGCAATGCTTCCGCGAAGCGGGCGAATTTGAACGCTGGATAGTCGCCAAGGAAGTGATCCGGGGCGGTCTCTATGCCGCCTATCCTTATATTCTGAAACCAGGGGCCAAGCGCTTCGATCCTGGCCTTCAAGGCTGAATTGGCAGATCCGATTCTCCGTTCGGCCACTTCCATCGATTTTCCTCCATGTTCGGTCTTCGATGCGGCGCGCAGGCGGATCGGCCGAAGTTGGACTCGCCGGAGCAACGAACGCAGTGCTCCCCCGTTCCGTGAACATCCCTGGAAGTTTGACGGCTTGGCTGAAAATCTGCGGAACAAATCCAGAGAGCTTCTCATTGAAAACGGGCATGTCTGAGCTTTCCAGACAATGGGTCCGCGCGATGCGCGAGGGCGATTATGAACTTGCCTGGGCCGTGTCCGAGCAGGTCCTGAAAGTGCGGGGGGCCAATGGCCCCGCTGACGGGCTGCCGGTTCATCTCCGGCGAATATGGGACGGCCGATCATTTGAAGGAAAACGCATATTGGTCCGCTGTTATCGTGGCCTCGGCGATACCATTCAATTCGCACGTTATCTGCCGCTGCTCAGCGCGCGCGCCGGGTCAATGACGATCGAGGTCCAGCCACGCCTTTTTGATCTCTTGAGACCGTTGGCCGGAAAAGATGAACTGATTCCCTATGATCCGGCCAATCCGCTGAATGCCTCGGAATGCGACATGGAGATAACCGAACTCGCCTTCGCCCTCCGCGCAACGCCAGCCGAGACGCCGCCGCCATATCTGCACGCGCCGGCCAGTACGGCCGCTGCGGGTGCCATCGGCATCTGCTACCGGTCGGGTGATTGGGACAAGGCGCGCAGCGTTCCGGAACAATGCTTTCGATCCATCTGCACTGCTCAGCCTTGCGTGACCCTGGTTTCCGAACCCACAGATCTGCCGGTCCGCAACCCGGAAGG
>DATEFI010000177.1:0-6239 GCA_035280705.1 Rhizorhapis sp.
CGCATGCATCGGGCCATAAGTGCTGGGAACGAGTTCCCCGAAAGCCTGTCCAGCGCTGCCGCGTCAGGACCGCCAGAATAAAGGACCGACAGATTGGGAGCGGCATTGCCCTGGATGAAATCGGCGCAATTCCCATTTCCCGCCAGACATTGCGCCAGGCCCGCCACCGGCCGGGCCGGGACGATGAAATCCTGAATGGCGGGATCGCGCATATTCGCGTCGATGAGGAGGGTGTTCGCGCCCGCCCGTGCAAAGGCGACCGCCAGATTGGCCGCCATGAAGCTGGTGCCCGCGCCAGCGCCCGGACTGCACAGCGCGATGGCCCGCCGCCCCAGCCGCAAATGTCTTTCCATGAGCTGCGTGCGCAGCGACCGCAGCGCTTCTGCTCGCGCTCCCTGCGGATCGGCGGCCAGGATCACACCTTCCGAAAAAGTGCATTGGCCGGGGCCGCTGGAAACTGTCTCGCTCGGTTCCTGAATATCGGCAATGGATTCAGCGTTCATGAGCATATCCCCTATGCATGACGGGGCCAGAATAGCGCCTGCACCTGCGCAAGAACGCCGCGCGGCCGCCGATCCTCAGGACTTTCGATCACCGCAAGCAGCGGCACGTCAAAGCCATTCACCACGTCCCCCACGCTTCTGACGCGCCGCCCCAGCAACTCCAGCAACAACCCTGCCAGCCCGCCGATCGCCAGCCCCAGCACCGCCGCTCCGATCAGGATCAGCGGCCGGTTTGGGAAAAAGGGCGCAGCCGGTGCAACGGCATTGCCAAGCACCGTAAGCCCCGTCTGATCGGCTTCCGATTCCTGCCGCAAAGCGCCGATACGCTCATTGATCTTGGCCAGTTGCGCACGGCGAAGGTCAACCTCATCCTTCAATTTTCTCAGCGCACCCAACTTGTCGCGCTGGGCGATCACCTTTGCCCTCTGCACCGCCACTTCCCGGCTGATTGTCAGCGCGCCAGTGCCCGCTGCCTGCAAGGCGGCCGCGCTCGCGCTATTGGCCGCCGCCATTTCCCGCGCGGCCGACGCTGCGATTATCCGCCGCTGTTCCTTAAGCGCCTGCATCTGGGGATGACTTGGACCAAGCCGCTCGGCGGACTGTGCAATGGCGGCATCGATCTGGGCCAGTTGCGACGCCGCCCCTGACGCGACCGGGACAGCTGCCGGCATTGCGGGCATCACCGGCGCGCTGCTTGCCGCGAGAGCCGCCAGGCGGACGCTATCGATATCGCTATTATCCTCTTGCAGGACGATATCATGCGCCTTTTCAAAGGCGGCCTTTGCCTGTTCGGTCTCAGTCAGCTTCGCCCGGATTTCCGTCGCCTGCCGGTCGAACCAGTTGGCGTTCCGCAGCGCTTCCTCGCGCCGGATCGCCCGGCTGATATCGACATAGGCGTCGCGCAGTGCGTCAGCCACGATGCGGGCAATCTCCGCATTGGTGGACCGGTAGCTGATTTCCAATATGTTCGTCCCCGGAACCAGGTCCGCCCGCGTACGCGCAATGATCGAATCCGCCAGCCAGCGCCGGAAATCCGCCTGCTGTTCCGGCGGAAGGCTGGAAAACTGAGCCTGCAGGGCCGGATCGCCCGCCATGCCTAGCCGGTCCACCACTTGCCCCGCCACGCGATAGTCGCGGATGAGTTCGCTTTGCGTCTGGGTGTAGGTGCGGGCGAAGCTGGACGAAATCACCTCTCCGGTGACGGGATCGGGCTTGATGAAGTTCAACATCACGCGGGAAGTTGCCTCATAGCGCGGAGGCAGCAGAAATGCGACCAGACTGGCGCCGATGAGTGACCCGGCCAGCGTCACGAAGATATAGGCCCGCCGCGCCCATAGGATGGCGAAGAACTGCTGAATGCTCATCAGAAATACCGCTCCCCGACAACAACGACATCCTCCGCCGCAACTGCGCTTTCCAGACCGGCTCCCTTCACCTGCTTGCCGCCGCGAAAGATCTTGACGCGCTTGTGTGTCCCAAGCTGCGTGAGCCCTCCTCCGCGCGCGAGCGCCTGCCGCACCGTCATCCCGTCACGCAGCAGATAGGCTCCCGGCGCGTTAACCTGGCCATAAATGAAGAACTGCTCCGCATCAGGGACATAGATCTTATCCCCCGGCTGAACCTGCGGATCGCTTCCCTCGCCTCCGGTCGCCAGTCCGTCCAGGCTGAGCTTAAGCTCCTCACCCGAAGCGCGGCGGAGCATCACATGCTCGGCGCCGCCCTCACGTTTGCCGCCCACGCGCGCCAATATCTCGGAAAGGCGGTAGGTCCGGTCCACCGGCACCAGCCCAGGACTCGCCACGGCACCCAGAACCGTCACATAGCGGCTGGCGTAGGAGACGATATCGACGATCACCTGCGGCTTCACAAAATAGCCGCCCCGCGCCAGGGTGCCGCCAATCTCCCGTCCCAACTGCAATGCTGTCCTGTCGGCTGCCTTGACGCTCTCGGCATAGGGCAGAAGCACGGTTCCATCGGCCTGCACTTTCACGCGCGAGCGGTAATCAGCGACGCCCACCAGCGAAACCTCGATCACATCGCCCACGCCAATGACATAGCCTGCATCAGTGACGGCCTCCTGCGCCAAGGCGGGATTGGCAAAGCAGAGCCCAAGAACGGCCAGCAGCCGAGACCAGATATTCAACCAGCTCATCTCATCCTCACAAACGGTAAGAGGCGGTCAGGCCGGCGCGCAGCCCGTCATAATCGAACAGGTCCACCGCCGCATTCCGCCGCTGATAATCGACATCCAGATTGAGCCCGACCCGCCGGTTGAGCGCATATTGAAGGCCCGCGCCCAGGACATAGCTTCGATCCGAGCCCGGAGGCGTCGCACCCGGCACCGCTGGGGAAGGCGCAAATCGGCGCCTGCGCCAGCTTCCCCGCAGATCGGCGTTGAGGCGCGGACCCAGGACATAGTGCATCGAAAGCCCAAGCCGATCCTGCCTGTAATAGCTGACATCCATGCGATTCGACGCCTCGACCGAGCGTTCGGCGGTCAACTCAAGGGCCGCCCGCCCGCCCGGCGTCAGGCGTAGCGCCGCGCCATAGGTAGGCCCTTCAAATCCCCGCACCCCGGGCAAGTCCGGATCGACATGAATATAGCCCGCCGACACGCTTCCCTTCAGCAGCGTGCCCCCCTCGCGTTCCAGGCGGAGCAGCCCCGATATGGTGCGGATGCCATCCCGCCGCCCGGCGATGGAAAGGCGGTGGGGATAGGACTGATCGCTGACACTTGCGAGCAGCGACAGCCGCCCCAGCGAGGGCTGGTCATAGGCCATTCCGCCGGTCAGGGTCAGGCTGTCCAGATCCGACCGCCGCCGCACTTCCAGCGCATTGCGGGAGCGGCGATAGGAAATTGAAGCGGCGGGCGATAAGCCAACGTCCTTCCTGCATCGCAACTCTCCATCCGCGCCGGTCACCTGCTCGACATTGCCGGGGGTGGCGGAAAAATCGTCCGCCAGTTCGCTAAGACGCCGTGAGTAGGTCGCACGCGCCTCCATCTGGCAAGCTGCGAGCCGGAGCCGCACGCCGCCCGTTGCAGCAATCCTTTCGCTCTCCAACCGCTTGTTCCGCGAATGGAACTCATAGCCCACCTGGCTGTCGGCAAAGAATGCATGCTGATCGAACGGCAGCACAAGGGCGGCATTGGCGGAGGGCCGAAACTCCATCTCCTCCCGCGCAAGGCCCCGCGCGGCAGCCTGCGCCCTGCTCGAGCGCGCGGCGTTGCTGTCATAGAAGGCCGAGGCGCTCACCCCAAGCTCCAGGGATCGCTCCTCCAGCTCCTGGCCCAGCGCCGGGATCGCCGTGCATGTCATCAGGAACACCCCAAGGGGCGCCGCGCATAGGCGCCCCTGGCCCGAAATCGCCATTCCAAATCATTCCCCATGTTCATTAGGCCCTTGGCCTGGTGCGATCCGCGGGGCCGGGCCCCTCATGATGTCAAGGACGAGCCGCCATCACTCGCCGGAATGTCCCCGCAAAATTCCTCAACTTCTCGACAAGGCCCGCCTTCCGCGACGCCTCGTCCACCAATAATCCCTCCACCCCCGGCGGCTTGCGTCCAGCAAGTCGCATGGCGGCAAAACGCGCCTTCACCAGCCGCTTGCGCCGCGCCTGGGCAGGTTGCATCAGGACGACCTCGCCTTCCGCCAGCGGCGCGACTTCCAATCGCCCGGAGGCAACCGCCTTGTCCAGCAGAGTTCGCCCCACAGTGGAGCGAACCATGATCAGGCTCCGGCCATCCTGCTCCTCGAACTGCGGATAGCCGCTCTCCCCTCCATACCAGGCGTCGGCGCACGCAATATCGGCGGCGCCGCCCACCGCATCGGGGCAGACCTTGCACCGGAACTGCACTTCCTTCGACAGATGATGGCCCCAGCTTCTGGCGTAGCTCATCTGCGCCGTTCGCCCGTCGGCCGTCCGCGCCGTCGCCAGCCCGGGCCAGCCATTGCCCCGGTAGCGGAACTCGGTGAGAGGAGCATCGCCAAGCCCCATTTCCGCCAATATATTCTCCGCACCTCGATGGCTCGGTATCCCCCCACAGAAAAAAGACAGTTTCACGGGAATATGCTCATCCACCCGAGCATCGTGGTTTGCGAGTTGCCGCAGCGCTGAAATATCGCAAGGCTTCCCCACAAAGGCGAAGCATCCGCCCCGCTCCAATTCCTCGATAATGGAGGCAAGAGGCGATGAAGCGGCATAGCGTGAGCCCGCCGCCGCCAGCACCTCCTCAGCGGTGCGTGACACGAGGATCCGGTTCCGGGTGGGGAACGCCGGATCGGCATTCACCTGCACCACCCGGTCGACGAGCCCGCTTTCCAGCGCAAACAGCAGCAGCGCGGTTATCGCTCCCCCCGAGGAACCGGCAAAGCGCACGGTTTCGTCACGGGCATGACCCGTCAAAATGGTTTCGGCCGGTCCCCAATAGGGAGAGGGGGGTAAATCGTTTCGCCACGGCGCAACCTTGCTGCCGGGGCAGCTGTCGGCAATGACCGCCTCGGCATGGGGGGCGATTTCACCCTTGATAACGGGACGGTCATATCCGGGAGGAGCGACCGCCATCTCGATGGCGCCGCCAGAAATACCCGCGCATAATCCGCAGCCCGAGCACAGATCGTCCCGCAACACGCGCTGAACTGTTGAAGCCGCCTTCATCTATAAAGCCCGTCATTTCCGCAGAGGCGCGGCAGCAAACTCATATCCCTGCCAATTCGCCAGCCACGGCGAACTGCACCCGTAACTCGTTGCGATAGCTATCCAGCAGCGTCTCGATCTTCTCCATTCCCTTCGCAATGGCGGCCTTCATCTCCTGCCGCCGCTCCAGGCCGCCAATCAGCGTCTGCAAGGCGTCTTCGGTCGACAAGCCTTTCACCGGCAACAGGAAATCATATCCCAGCGTCCCAAACAGGCCGCCGAACTTGCGGCTATAGGCCACGGGCACCACCGGCGTTCCCGAGGAATAGGCAGCGATGCAGGCGTGCATCCGCCCCGCCACCAGATAGTCCAGACTGGAGATATAGCTCTTCGCCTCGCAAGGCCCGGCGAAATCAGGAACCCTTATGGTGCCGGGAAACTCGGCAGCGAACCGGTCCGCCGCCTGCGCGTCATCATCCCCGCTGTCCTGCAGCGAAGTCGCGTGGGATATGAGATGCACCTCAACATCCCCTCGCGCAACCAGGGCGCCCATGAACCGCCGCATCAACTCGCTATAATCCGCCTGCAACCCAAAGCGGTTCCGTCCGCTTTCCGCCTCGTTGAGGAGCAAGCCCGAAACATTCACCCCCGCGCGGAGCCTGGCGCTCCCGCGCTCCCGGGAGCGGTCCTCAAAAGGCAGAGCAAAGGCCACATCGACCGACTGAACCGCCCTCGCGCGGGGTGCGAGTCGCTTTAGAATGTCAAAGGACTGATGATCCCGCGCAACCACGCTGTCGGCACGTTCCATTGCCCACCGCCCCATCGAACGATAAGGCTGCCGGGTGAACGGCCCGATCGTTTGCGGAGAAAGTATCAGCGGCACACCCCGCACGACCGCCATCGCCTTGCTCCACCAAAGGAAGAAGAACCGCTTGAAGCCATAAATATCGGCAAAGCTGTCACCCGCTCCGATATCGAGCACGCAGTCCTGCGCCCCGATGACGGACAATAACTCCCTGGGATCGAGAAGCCTGCGGCTGTTCACTTCATAAAGTGACGCCTCATCAAGCCCCAGATAGGACCTGCCCTTGTCCGCCACAC
>DATEFI010000178.1:0-4498 GCA_035280705.1 Rhizorhapis sp.
GAAGATGCACGTGGCGGCGCTCCCCGATCAGCCGCGCAGGGCCTGCGCGACCGCCTCGCGGTCCATGCCGTTAAGGCCGATGACGACGAGCCGCCCGGAACGCTCGCCTGCTTCCCAAAGGCGGTCGAACTGGTGCGTCACACGCGCGCCCACGGCCTGTACCTGAAGGCGCATCGCCTTGCCCGCAACCGCGAGGAAACCTTTGACGCGCAACACGCCATGATCGCGCGCCGCAGCATCGATCCGCTGAACGATGGCCTCCGGGTCCAGGATTTCCGGCAGGTCGACAATGAAACTGTCGAAATCGTCATGCTCATGATCGCCCTCGGCGTCGTGCAGCGTGCGCCGCGCTTCAATGCTGTCCTGCGCGTCAAGGCCGAGGCCGAGCAGCACCGACGGATCCACCCCGCCCCGGCTTTCGATGACCCGGACGGCGGACGGCAGCGCCTTCCCGACCGCATCATGCGCGCCTTGCCGCTCGGCCTCGGATGCGAAAAGATCGGCCTTGGTCATGACGACCAGGTCCGCACAGGCGAGCTGGTCCAGGAAAACTTCTTCCACCGGATCGTCATGGTCCAGCGTCTCGTCAGCCTCTCGCTGTGCCGCCAGAGCCTCCATGTCAGCAGCAACCCTGCCTTCCGCCAAGGCTGCGCCATCGACCACCGCCACCACGCCGTCCACCGTCACGCGGCTCTTGATGCTGGGCCAGTTGAACGCCTGCACCAGCGGCTTCGGGAGCGCGAGGCCGGAGGTTTCGATAAGGATATGATCCACCCTCGGCTCGCGGGCCAAAATGGCGTCGATGGCGGGCACAAAATCGTCGGCTACCGTGCAGCAGAGGCAGCCATTGGCAAGTTCGACGATATTCTCTTCGGGGCAGCTTTCAATGCCGCAGCCCTTCAGCACGTCGCCATCAATGCCAACGTCGCCAAATTCATTAACGATGACGGCAAGGCGCCTGCCCGCCGCCTTGGCGAGAATATGGCGGACGAGCGTCGTCTTTCCTGCCCCAAGAAAGCCGGTGACGATCGTGCAGGGCACGCGGGCAAGCGAAAGGGTCATGGCTGATCTCCGGCAAAATCGAGGGGAGGAATGCGCGCAATCATGCCGCGCTTGAGGCAATCGGGCCGGCCGCGCCAGGGCAGCAGGCCGTCGATGGAGTCCTTGAGGAGCGCCGCACCTGCAATGAGGCTGGCTGAATGATCCGGCGAAAGCGAACCGAAGATGTAGGACCAGCTTCCTTCCGCACGGATGACGGCGCTGGGACCGCGGGTGCAATTGGCAAGGCAGTTGACGCGCAGCAGCCGAGCGCCACTGCCGTTGGCCGCAAGCCCGGCCTCGACAGCATCCGCCAGCCGGGCGCCCGCGGCCTCGCTTTCGCTCTTGCAGCTTGTGCAAACCAATATTGTTGCAGTCACAACGCCCCTTTCCATTCCGGGGCGCTGGGAAAAGACCGACGCAAGGCGCAAAATCGCCTGTCCGCCTGTCCGACATACCGGGGCACCCCGCCCGTTCGTCCGATGCAAGACGAGGGCGGGTCTCCTGGCTTACGGCTCGATCGTCCTGGCCGCCTTCCCAGGACCCAGGTCCCAGTGGCTAATGGCCTCGACTCGCCGCTTACAGTTGCGGGGGCAGCCGCAGATTGGCGCTAGTTCCGCGCGTCACTGCATTCCCCTTTAACCCCGGCAGAGCCTGCCGGGGACCGTCGTCTAGAGATGACCTAAAAGACGGTTTGCGGCGCAAAGTCAAGCTGAGCGCCGAGACTGCCGGGCCTAATCGAAGAGTTCTTCGAGGAAAGACTTCTTCCTCTTATACGGCTTCTGCCCCCAGGGCTGTGAACGCTGATCGCCATAATGGGGCGCGGGCTGCACGGGCTGCGGTGCTGCCGCAGGGGCGCCTTGAGCGCTGCGTTCCAGTATCTTGTCGAGTTCTCCCCGGTCGAGCCACACGCCCCGGCATTGCGGGCAATAATCGATCTCCACGCCCTGGCGCTCGCTCATCACAAGCGGAACACGGCATACGGGGCAAGGCATTCCGGCGGCGGCATTTGTCATCAGAAAAATCCTTCAGGATCAAACACAAAAATCAGTGCGTCATCGCCTGCAAGACATAGGTCGTGGACGCAGGGCTTCAATCCCGCAGACCGCAAGCCGGGGCAAGGTTCAGACGAAGAGGTGCACCGTCTCGGCTTGTGGCATCACCGCCTCGATGAGCAGCGAGCGGTGACAGGCTCCAGGGTCCCGTTCGAAGCAGAGCAATGCTGTCGGCCGCTCGCTCGCCATGTCGACCAGTTGGGCAGCGGCCAATTGCGCCTCCGGCAATTCCAGTTGCGCGGCATAAACCCGCAACAAAATGTCGCTGCGGCCCTTACGCGCGGCTTCCCTGCCCTCTGGCGGCGTACCAAGCGCCTTGAGGCCCACATAATCGATCCCCGCCTCCTTCAAAGCCGCCGCCAGCACATTTTTGGAAAAGCCAGGCCGGCGGGAGAGCGGCACGGCCCTGACATCGGCCAGCAGTTCAATCCCCGCCTCCACCAGCCGGGCGATAAAGTCCGCCTGCGTCGCGCCCTCATAGCCGATGGTGAAGATCTTCAGCCCGGCCATGGCTAAACGCTTGTAGTCATATCCGCTCGCCGCCCCGGGCTTCCACCATATCCTGCCGGTTCCGTTCGAAGTCGCTGGCCGCATGCCGTTCGTGCAGTTGCGTTTCGGGAGCGCCGGAGGTGCGATTGACCATGCGGCCCCGTTTCACGGCCTCCCGATTGCCGATCAGGTCCGCCCAGCGATCGACATTGCGATATTCATGCACCGACAGAAATTCCTGTGCACCATAGCCATCGCGCATGAGCGAGCCATACCAGGGCCAGATCGCCATATCGGCAATGGTGTATTGGTCCCCTGCCACATATTCGTTCCTGGCAAGCTGCGTGTCGAGCACGTGAAGCTGCCGCTTCGTTTCCATGGCGTAGCGATTGATGGGATATTCCATCTTGAATGGAGCATAGGTGAAGAAATGGCCAAAACCTCCGCCAACGAACGGAGCAGAACCCATCTGCCACATGAGCCAGTTCATCGTTTCTGCGCGCTTATGATGTTCCGTGGGCAGGAATGCGCCGAATTTTTCGGCCAGATAGAAAAGGATCGAGCCGCTTTCGAACAGGCGCGTGGGCGGGCTGGTGGAATGGTCCATCATCGCAGGGATCTTTGAATTGGGATTGACCTCCACAAAGCCGCTGGAAAACTGATCCCCTTCACCGATCCTGATCAGCCAGGCGTCATATTCCGCGCCTGAATGGCCGAGCGCCAAAAGCTCTTCAAGCATGATGGTGACCTTGATCCCATTGGGCGTCCCCTGGGAATAGAGTTGGAGCGGATGCTTGCCCACGGGCAGCACTTTCTCGTGCGTGGGTCCGGAAACCGGACGGTTGACGCTGGCAAACCGGCCGCCATTCTCCTTGTCCCATTGCCATATCTTCGGCGGGACATAACCTGCGGGCTGGTTCTGTGCGGCGTCCACGGTCTCTGTCATTTCATTCTCCAGTGATGCGGTCTCACAAAGCAATTCAAGGACTTAGGCACTGGCATGCCTTCCTGTCTAGCGGCAGCCGGGCATGCCTGCCTTCTCATAGAATGTCTGAACGATGTCCCAGGCATCATCGGCGGTTTCAACGAAGTGGAACAGGTCCAGATCCTCCGGACTGACCGTCCCCTCCTCGGCCAGAGCCTCGAAATTCACGACGCGGCTCCAGAAATCCTGGCCAAAGACAAGGACGGGGATCGGCTGCATCTTTCCGGTCTGGATGAGCGTCAGCGTTTCAAAGAATTCGTCGAACGTCCCGAACCCGCCGGGGAACACCGCCAGCGCCCGCGCCCGCAGCAGGAAGTGCATCTTGCGGAGCGCAAAATAGTGGAACTGGAAGCTCAATTCCGGCGTCACATAATGATTGGGCGCCTGTTCATGCGGCAGGACGATGTTAAGCCCGATCGACAAGGCTCCCGCCTCATGCGCGCCCTTGTTCGCCGCCTCCATGATCGAAGGGCCGCCGCCTGAGCAGACCACGAAGTTGCGGCACCCATCGTCCGTCATCGGGAATTTGCTGGCCTTGTAGGCGAGCTTGCGGGCCTCGTCATAATATTTGGCCTTTTCCGCGAGCCGCTCTGCGACCTTGCGGTCATAGTCGGTCTGCGCCTTTTCGATCGGCACATGCGCCTGATCGGGATGCGGGATGCGCGCCGAGCCATAGAAGACGAAGGTCGATTCAATCTGCGCCTCGTCAAGCAGCAATTCGGGCTTCAGCAACTCAAGCTGAAAGCGCACCGGCCGCAAATCCTCCCTCAGGAGGAATTCGGTATCCTGAAACGCCAGCTTATAGGCGTCGCTTTCGGTTTGCGGTGTGGAAACGGCCAGTTTGGCGGTGCTGGCATCATCTGAAGCGCGGCGAAATTTTCGCTCGGCAATTTCTTTGTTTGTCATTCAGCCCATTTAAGCAGCAATTGTG
>DATEFI010000179.1:0-11607 GCA_035280705.1 Rhizorhapis sp.
TGCCGTCCATTACTTCCTCGTAATAGTCCGCCCTGTTCGTCATTTGCGGTGGACAGTGGGATATTATCGATGGCACGGCAAGCGCAAAGCGGCGGAATCTTGTTCAAGGAGCAGGAATGAAACGAAAATTCTGGACGTCCCGATGACAAAGCCGATCACCAGGCTGGCGATTTATGACATGGACCGGACAATCACGGTCAAGGGCACCTACACGCCCTTCCTCCTGCATGTCGGCAGGAGGCTGGCGCCCTGGCGGCTGATGCTCGCCATTTTCATTCCCTTCGTGATGCTGGCCTATGTGCTGCGCCTGATCCCGCGCTCGCGGCTCAAGGAGATCAACCAGTCGCTGATGATCGGCCATAATGTGCGCCGGGCAAAGCTGCAGCCGCACATCGAAAGCTATGCCGACAAGGTGCTGGCGCATAATGTCCGCAAGGGCGCACTTCAACAGATTGCAGAAGACCGCGCGGCGGGATACCGGCTGGTGCTCGCGACCGCCTCTTACCGTCTTTATGTGGAAGCGATTGCCGCACGGCTTGGCTTCGACGCCGTGATCGCGACCGACCATCTGAGCCAGGATCTGGATTATGTGCGGGCCAGGATCGCCGGAGAAAATTGCTACGACGCCGCCAAGCTGCGCATGATCCAGGACTGGATGGCGGGGCAGGGAATCAACAGGGCGGCCTGCCACATCCGCGCCTATTCCGACCATGTGTCCGATGCGCCGATGCTGGAATTTGCCGACGAAGGCTTTGCCGCCAATCCGCATGCGCCGCTCGCGAAGCTGGCGCAGGTCAGGGGCTGGCCGCGGTTTGACTGGACATGAGCGGCCGGGCGGCAGCCCAGAGCTTCTTCCAATTTCCACTGGATGTTTCCCGCCATTGCAGCCATAGCCGCTGCAATGCAGCAGGCCGATAACATGACTGCCGAAAGGGAGCAGAGGACAGCATTACCGCTCGGCTTCGTCGAATTCATCACGCTCATCGCAATGCTGATGGCGCTCAACGCGCTTTCCATCGATCCGATGCTGCCCGCGCTTCCGGCGATTGGCGAAGCACTTGGCATTACCGAAGAAAACAGCCGGCAGTGGATCATCAGCGCCTATTTCCTGGGCATGGCGGTGGGGTCGCTCTTCTACGGGTCGCTTTCGGACCGCTACGGGCGCAAGCCGGTGCTGATCGTCACGCTGTCTCTCTATCTTCTCTCGACGCTGGCCTGCGCGATGGCCACCAGCTTTGCCATGATGCTGGCCGGGCGCACCGCCGCAGGCTTCTTCGCCGCCGCGGTGCGCGTCATTGCGGTCAGCATCGTTCGGGACCTTTTCGTCGGCGACCGGATGGCCCGCATCATGTCCATCATTTTCATCGTCTTCATGATCGTGCCGGTGATCGCGCCGACCCTTGGTCAGGTGATCCTCTACATCGCGAGCTGGCGATGGATTTTCGGGGCCCTGCTGGTGCTGGGGACGGCGATGGCCCTGTGGACCATATTCCGGCTGCCCGAAACGCTGACGGACGCCAACCGGGTCGGCATAAGACTGGACGATGTCGCGGCGACCTTCGGCCAGATCGTCACCCACCGTTCGGCCTTTGGCTATATGCTCGCAAGCGGCGTCAGCATGGGTGCCCTGGTCGGCTTCATCACATCGGTGCAGCAGATCTTTTTCGATGTCTTTCGCGAGCCGGAGGTCTTTCCCTTTGCCTTCGCTGCGATAGCCGGTTTCATCGCAATCGGCAGCTTCTTCAACAGCAGGCTTGTCGAAAGGATGGGCGCCCGGCGGCTTAGCCAGGGATCATTGTTGGTCTTCATCCTGCTTTCAGCGATTCATGTCGGCATCGTCCTTTCCGGCTGGGAAACGGCGTGGACCTTCATTGCGATGCAATCGGGCGCACTTCTCTGCTTTGCCTTGTGCGGATCCAATTTCAGCTCGATCTCAATGGAGCCGTTCGCCCGCGGCGCCGGAGCGGCTTCTTCCTTTCAGGCATTCCTCACCACTCTGCTATCGGCGCTGACCGGGGCGTTCATCGGGTCCCAGTTCGACGGCACTACATTGCCGCTCGCGGTCGGTTTCCTGCTTTGCGGAACAGGCGGCCTTTTAGGAGTGCTCTGGGCCGAACACGGGAAGCTGTTTACCCGGCCGAACATTCCCAAGATGCCCGCGCCCTGCCGCTAGACTCGTTCCGGTTCTGATCGAACCGGAACGAGTCCGAGATTCTTTTATTTTCCGTGATTTCCGAGCCGCCAGATGATTCCATCTGGCTCGAAATCCCCCTAATCACCCCAGGCTCTTGCTCACCTGTTCGGTGACGTCCTTCGACAGACCGGGCGTGGCGAGGATGCGGCGTAGCTCCGCCTGCATCTTTTCGCCGCGCTGCTCGCCGAAACGCCGCCAGCGCCCCAAGGGCGGGACAAGCCGCGCGGCAGTCTGGGGGTTGAGCTTGTCCAGCGCAATTATGGCATCGGCCAGCAGCGTATAGCCCCGGCCGGAAAACCGGTGAAAGCCGAACTGATTGGCAGCAAAGGCGCCATAAAGCGCCCGCGCGCGATTGGGATTGGAGAGCGTGAAATCCTTGTGCGTCGCGAGCTCCGCGACCTGGTCCACCACATCCTCCCGCGCCGCCAGCGCCTGCGTCTGGAACCATTTGTCGAGGACCAGCGCATCATTCCTGTAGCGGTTATAGAAGATGTCGAGCGCCGCTTCCCGCTCCCGGCTGGATCCGGTGGCGAGGACAGACAGGGCGCCCTGCCTCTCCGTCATATTGTCGGCCTTTTCGAACTGCGTGAAAGCGAGGCCCGCCGCCTCTCCTGTGCCCGTTGCGTTCAGATAGGCCAGCGCTGCATTGCGCAGCCGCCGGGCGCCCTTTGCGGCGGGCGAGAGCGAGAAGCTGTTGGCGGCGGTGCGGGCATGGACGGCGCGCCATTCCTGTTCCAGCCGCTGGCCGATCCTGCGCCGCAGCTTTTCCCGCGTGGCGTGAATGGCGTCCGGATCGACGACGCTCATCTGGTCCCCCAGATAGCTTTCGCTGGGCAAAGTCACTGCATCGGCGATAAACGCATCGTCAAGCGCCGGATCGGCAAGCGTCCGCCGCACCGCCTCAATCACTGGCGCATCGTCCGCCGGATGGCCTGCTACCGCCGCGACCAGCACATTCACCATCAATTGCTGCATCGCCTCATAGCGGGCGAAGGGATCGTCGTCATGCGCCGACAGGAAAGCCAGATCCTCCTGGCTGCGATTGGTGTCGACAATGACGGGCGCGGAAAAGCCCCGGTTGATGGACAATACCGGAGCGCCAGCCAGCCCCTCGAATTCGAAGTCCTGGCGATCCTTGGTCAGCAGCAGCAACTGCTCGCCCGCATGGCCATCCCTGGCGCGGTCGAACAGGGCGATGCGGACGGGGATGGTCATTGGCCGCTTCATGTCCTGGCCCGGCGTTGGCGGAATGCTCTGCTCAAGCGACAGCGTTGCGCGCCCGCTCTCCGCGTCGTGCGACAACAACGCCTTCACACGCGGCGTTCCTGCCTGCTCATACCAAAGGCGGAACTGCGAAAGGTCAATATGGCCGCCATCCTCCATGGCCTGGACAAAATCTTCGCAAGTGACGGCCTGCCCATCATGCCGTTCGAAATAAAGGTCGGTGCCGCGGCGGAAGCGTTCCGCCCCCAGCATCAGCGCCATCATGCGGATAAGCTCCGCGCCCTTGTTGTAGATGGTGGCGGTGTAGAAGTTCGAAATCTCCATATAGGATTCGGGCCGCACCGGATGAGCGAGCGGGCCATTGTCCTCCGGGAACTGGGCGGCGCGCAGCACGCGGACATCCTCGATCCGTTTTACTGCGGCCGAACCCATGTCGGCGGAAAATTGCTGGTCGCGAAAGACTGTGAACCCCTCCTTCAGCGACAGTTGGAACCAGTCGCGGCAAGTGATGCGATTGCCTGACCAGTTGTGGAAATATTCATGCGCCACCACGCCCTCGACCGCGTCATAATCAGCGTCGGTCGCGGTCTCCGGGTCAGCCAGGATGTAGCGCGAATTGAAGATGTTGAGCCCCTTGTTCTCCATCGCGCCGAAATTGAAGTCCGAGACAGCGACGATGTTGAACACGTCGAGATCATATTCGCGGCCAAAGACCTTCTCGTCCCAAGCCATGCTGTGCTTGAGCGCGGCCATCGCGTGGTGCGTGCGGGGAAGATCCTCCTCCCGCACCCAGATGCCGAGCTGGACCTTGCGGCCGGTCATGGTGGTGAAGCTGTCGGCATTGACCTTCAAATCGCCTGCCACCAGCGCGAAGAGGTAGCAGGGCTTGGGGAAAGGATCGCTCCATTGCGCCCAGTGCCGGCCCTCCGAAAGATCTCCGCTTTCCACCGGATCGCCATTGGCCAGCAGGACCGGAAAGGCCGTCCGGTCGGCTTCCATGCGGACGCTGTATTTGCTCAAGATATCCGGCCGGTCGGGGAAGAAGGTGATGCGGCGGAACCCTTCGGCCTCGCACTGGGTACAGAGCAGCCCACCACTGGCATACAGGCCCATGAGCTGGGTGTTGGTCTGCGGGCAGATCTCGACCAGCGTTTCGATCTCATGCGTGTCGCCCGGCAGCTCAAGCACCAGGGCGCCAGCCTGCAGCGTCCATCCATTCTGATCGCGTTCCACGCCATCAACCTTGACCGACAGCGGCACCAGGCCATCGCCATCCAGCCGCAGCGGACGGCCATGTTTGCCATTGCGGGTCACCTTCAGCACCGCCCGAACGCGCGTGACAGCCGTGTCCAAGGTGAAATCCAGCGCGATATGGGGCACAAGCCAGTCGGGCGGGCGGTAATCCTCGCGGCGAACAACGGGGGGATTCGGGGCTTGCGTGTTCTGTATGTCGGCCATTATTTTTTCCTACTTTGCCGCGTGCTCGCGCACAATAACTTGAGAGGGTCTTTCGATCCCAAGGCAAGAAATATAGGGCCAGACGACCAATGCTGCACATGATGATATTCGGTTTAGGTTATAGCAGCAGCAGGCTGGCGGAGCGGCTGCGGGACCTTGGCTGGCGCGTGAGCGGGACCAGACGTGCGGCTGATGGAAATGCCGTGGCTTTCGAAGATCGCGAAGCGGTACTCAACCTGATCGCGGGCGCCACCCATATCCTGTCCTCTGTGCCGCCCGGTGAGGAGGGCGATCCTGTGCTTCTTCATTATGGCGATGCCATTGCGCGTGCCCCGGCAATCTGGACCGGCTACCTCTCATCCACTGGTGTCTATGGCGATAGCGGAGGCGCCTGGGTCGATGAAAGCGCCCCTATCGGCCTGGGCAGACGCAGCGCCCGGACGGACGCCGACCTGGCCTGGCAAGCATTGCGCAGCGACATGCATATCTTTCGCCTGCCCGGCATATATGGGCCGGGGCGCAATGTGCTTGACCGGATCAGGGAAGGCAAGGCGCACAGGATCGGCATTCCGGATCAGGTCTTCAGCCGGGTGCATGTGGAGGATATTGTCTCCGGGGTTCTGGCCGGAGTGCAGGGGCCGCCCGGCGTCTACAACCTGGCGGATGACCTGCCCGCCAGCCAGAACGCCGTGGTCGAGCATGGATGCCGCCTACTGAATCTCTCATTTCCACCATTGATGACGCTCGACGAGGCAAGGCTTTCAGCGCAAGCGCGCGCCTTTTATTCCGAGAACCGCCGGGTGGCGAATGGAAAGGCGAAAAGGCTGCTCGGCTGGGCGCCCCGATACCGGACCTATAAGGAGGGGCTCGCCAGCCTGTTCTGACGCCTTCAGGATCTTGCCTTTGCCCGCATCGCAATGATCATCCCCAGAAGCGCCAGCACCGCCCCCGCCGCCGGGAGCGCGGACCAGCGATACCCCTCGAACGCTGTCGACAACAGCATGGCGAGCACCGGGACCAGGACATTGACATAGGAAGCCCGGCCCGCGCCGACCACCTGAATGAGGCGGAAATAGAGGGGGAAGGTCGCAACGCTGCCTGCCAAGGCAAGATAAAGCAGCCCGATCCAATAGCCCGGCCGGCTATCGGCCACCGGCGGCCCGTCCACGATCAGCGCGACCGCCGCGTCCATGCCCGCCCCGATCAGCATCGACCAGGCTAGAAGCGTCATCATCGGCAGCCGCCGCGCCACATGAGCGCCCTGCATCACATTCGATATGGAAGCGGCGAGGATGCCGACCAAGGAATAGCCAATGCCGAGCAGCACCATGTCCGGCGACACGCGCGAGGCGCGATATTCATGCAGCAGGAGCAGGGCGACGCCCGTAAGCGCGATAGCTGAACCGATGAGGAAGGACCTGCTCAACCGTTCCCCAAAGAAGTGAAGCGCGAGCAGGCTGTTGGGAATGATGAGCAGCGCATAAAGCAGCGCGACGATGCCGGATGTCAGAAACTCTTCCGCCAGATAGACGAAATAATAGTTGAGCATGAACTGCGTCAGGCCCAGCCAAAAGGCGAAAATCAGCCCTTCACTATCCAGCTTCAGGGAAAGGCGCCGCATATGGGCGAGGAGGAACATTCCAGCGGCAGCAATGAAGAAGCGATATGCGACGGACCAGGCCGCAGGAACCACACCCAATTGGTCGCGGATCGCAAACCAGGTCGATCCCCAGATCAGCGTTACGATGGCAAATGGGATGGCAACGCTGCTGGCCAGCGTCCGCTCCGCCCTCATAAGGCGGCGACAGCATCAGCCAGCGGCTGAACATCCTCTGCCCGATGATGCCAGCTCGTCACCAGCCGCACCGCGCCTTCGCCCCAGTCATAGAAATCGAAACCGGCGGCCCGCAGGCGGGCGGCTTCATCGCTGGAAACGCGGATGAAGACCTCATTGGCCTGCACCGGGTAAAGGCAGCGCGAGCCCGCTGCCGCGCCAAGCAGCGCCGCCGCGGTATTGGCTGCCCGGGCGTTGGCGAGCCAGAGGTCGTCCTTCAGCATGGCCAATATCTGCGCCGCCAGATAACGCCCCTTGGAGAGAAGGTGCCCGCCGCGCTTGCGGCGATATTCCGTCTCTGCGGCAAGCTCCGGCCGGAAGAAGACCAGTGCTTCGCCGATCATTCCGCCATTTTTGACAAAGCCGAAACTCAGCACGTCCACTCCGGCCCGCCAGGTCACATCCGCCGGATCACAGCCGAGATAAGCCACGGCATTGGCAAAGCGCGCGCCGTCCATATGGAAACCGAGACCTCGGTCGCGGCACAGCTCGCCCAGCGCTGCAACTTCGTCGGGCGTGTAGACCAGTCCATATTCATTGGCATTGGTGATCGAAAGCGCGCTCGGGCGCACCTGATGCACGTCATCGCGGACGGTGGCCAGCACTTTGCGCGCCGCTTCCGGCGTCAGCTTCGCGCCCTCGCCGGGGCAGGTCAGCAGCTTGGCTCCATGCGTATAAAATTCAGGGGCGCCGCATTCATCCTCCTGGACATGCGCTTGCTGGTGACACAATATGGCCCCATGCGGCGGGCACAGCGCGGCAAGGCCAAGCGCGTTGGCGGCGGTGCCCGTAGCGACCCACAGGACCCGAACCTCGATCCCGAACAGCGTCGAAAAGGCGCCATCCAGTTCCTTGCTGGAACGGTCGCTATCATAGGGCCGGTCCTGCCGGTTGGCGCTTGCGATAGCCTCCATCACTTGAGGGCAGGCGGGCGCGGCATTGTCCGAGAAGAATTGCATGGATGGATTTGCGGCCGGAAAGCGCTTGGCGTCAATGACTTAAATTGCTGTCGGTTTGGAATGGACCCTTCGAACCGAACTGCTAGTAACGAATCATGATTCCGCATGATTCCGCCGCGCCGGTCGCGCGATACAGCATTGCCGCCATTGTCCTTCACTGGCTGATCGCCGCCATTCTCGTCTTCCAGCTGGCAATGGGTTTTGGGCTTGAAGATCTCGGAGCAAAGGCTTTCGCGCAATATCAGCTCCACAAATCCGTGGGCATCCTGATCCTTCTCCTGACGCTCCTCCGGCTGGGGATCAGGCTTGCCCTGCCCCGGCCGCAGCCGGTGGAACGGGGCCTGCCCGGCACTCTGGCGGCGGCGGTGCATGTGGGGCTCTATGCCTTCATGCTGGGTGCGCCGCTTACCGGCTGGATGCTGGTCTCGACGGCGAAGATCAAGGTGCCGACGCTGTTGTTCGGTGTCGTGCCCCTGCCCCACCTGCCCTTGCCCGATGCCTTCGGGCCGGCGTCATCGGGCGCGCATGAAGTGATGGCGTTTTTGGGGATCGCGCTCATCGTGCTGCATGTGCTGGGCGCTCTCAGGCATCATTGGCTGCTGCATGACAGGCTGATCTATCGCATGACGCCCGGAGCTTCCTGGCTGGTCGCGGCGCTACTGGTGGCGCTGCTCCCGCTGGGCTGGGTAACCGGCCGCGCGATGCTGGCGCCTTCCCGCACCCCCGTCGCACCGCCGAAGGAAGTTGCGGCCGTGCCTGCGCCTCTTCCTCAGGAGAACCAACTCGCGGCGGCGCAGTCCCTGGGGAATGAAGCGGCCGTAGCGGATGGCGAGCAGCAGCCTGAGGAACAATCGGAAGGCGACGACGGTCCACCGCCTGCATGGACGATCCAGCCCGGCGGCCGGCTGGAGTTCACCGCGACCTATGGCTCCGACAGCTACAAGGGCAGCTTTGCGGACTGGTCGGGCAACATCGTGATGGACCCGGAGAAACCAGAAACCGCCACCATCAAGATTGATGTGGATATGAGCAGCGTCACCATGTCGGACGCCACTCAGAACAGCATGGTGAAGGGTGAAGACTTTTTTTCTGCCGCTCAGTTCGCAATGGCTGTGTTCCGGTCGGACAATGTGCGTAAAACGGGGAAGTCCACATACCAGGCGGAAGGGACGCTCAGTCTTAAAGGCGTTTCAGCGGCACAGACGCTTCGATTCGCCTTGGCAGGCAGCGGAGAGCGTCGGAAGGTCACGGGCTCAACCGAAGTCGATCGCCTCCGCCACAATATTGGTACGGGGTCTACTGCTCAGGGAATCTCACCGGCTGTAACTGTCAATTTTTCCTTCGACGCTACAGCTAATCCTGCCAAGAAAGGCGGGAAAAAATGACTATATAATAAGTGTTTTTCCTGAAGATTCAGAACAATATCACCAAAAGAAGCAATATCAGCAAAGCCGTTCCAATACCGATATACATGATCCACTCCTGACATTATTTCTGGTTACAGAGAAACAACGTTTCCCGGTTCGGCATGTTCCCTTTACGGTTTCTTCACTGAGCGTTGGCTATGAAAGCCATGCGCTTGGGTCCGTATATGCGGATTCGGCGAATCGATGGATACGCGTGCTGATCGCCTCATCAGGTGCTTGCACTGGCACAAGCTTTATGGCTTTGGGTCAGCGACTCAAATTTTGGACTTTTATGCTCGGATTCGCCGCTTTCGCTGTCAGCTTTATCACCATGTTCATTTTTTCCAGCGCGTCCCGCAATGCGCGGCATAGCCGTCCGCATTCGCCCAAGCTGCGCCTCGCCGGTTATTTTCTGTGCGGCCTTCTGTTCGGCAGCGCGGCGCTGCTCACGATGGTCGCGGCGGTGGGCATCGTCCCGCAGGGCTGACAATTTCGCGGCTGACCGCCGCCGCCATTTCCGGCGGACGCGCATCCAGCCCTGAAGAACGAAGCCCAGTCGCCTTCTTCCTGATCAGGGCATCGCCAGTACGCAACGCCAGCGCCACGATGGTCAGGGTTGGATTCGCCCAACCTGAAGTAGGAAAAAGCGAACTTCCCGCGACATAGAGATTGTCGATGCCATGGACGCGGCCTTGGCCGTCCGTCACGCCTCTACGCGGATCGCTCGCCATCCGGGTAGTGCCCATATGATGATAGCCACCGATCGGATGGGCGCTGATCAGCGGATCGGTGACCCAATTGCGGTCAGGATGCGAAAGCCATTCCGCCGGCTCAACCCTCCCCAGACCAAGCCGGGCAGCCTCTCTTCCAAAAGCGCCCACCAGGCCCGCTACGCTTTCCACGTCCAATGCGCTTGTCCGCCAATCAAGCACTGCCCGAGGCACGCCCATGGCATCGCATTCCCGTGAAAGCAGGACCCGGCTGTCAGGATTGGGCGACTGCTCGGCCCGGACCACCAGGGCGAGATCGAGACGCCCCAGCCGGTTGAGCGCCCAGGGCCTGAGCGGGTCGCTGCGACGTTGAAGCCAGCCGACCGCCTGTTTCGTGCTTTTCCACAGCGTGCGTCCGAAGCGATCGGGCGCCCATCTATGCTTGGCGTGAAGATAGGCGCGCATTGCCCAGGCTTCCTTGCCGTCGATGGGGCGGCGGGGCGCTATTGTGAGCGATGTGTTCAGCAGCCCTTCCCGCTGCTGAAGCGCCGGAGCGGCCACGATCAGTGGAGCGATGGTGCATCTGCCAAGCCGCCGCTTCGCGAAGGCGGCAAGCAAGGACCAGGCCTGTCCGTCAGCGACGCGCCCGCCCCGGGCATGGGGATGTTCCATGAAAAAGCGGCCGACCACATCCTGATCATTGCCCAGGCCGTTTTTCATCACGGAACGCGAAGCAAGCAGGAGGCGGGGATTTTCGATCCCGCCCGCCGCAAGAACATAATTGCCGGCCAAGGCCTGTAGCTGGTGCCCGCCAGGACTGGCGACGTCCAGCCTTTCAATAGCCAGACCCGATGGTTCGGCAACGATCTCCCGGACGGTGGCATGCGTCAGCACGGTGCAGCGGGGATGCTGGAAAATATCCTGGCAGCGGTCGAAACGGAAACGGTCGAATTGACCGTCAAAGATCCATAGCGGCGTGCGCAGTTCCTCCTCGGAAAAGCGCGGCAGAGGAATCCCGGCCGCCTGCACCCTTCGACCGTCCGGTATGGCCGCAGGCAATCCAAACAGCTCGCCCGCCTCATCATAATATTGGCGGAGCTCTTCATAGGAGATGGGCCAGCCGGAATGAGGCACCCAGGGCCGCGGCTGCAGATCTATGGGGTCGAGAAAGGCGCACCTGCCTCCCCAGATGGCGGTCGTCCCGCCGAACAGGCGCAACCGCGCATGATCGAGGGGATAATAGTCAAGACCGGCAATTTCACCGGCGTTCAGGTCGGCTGAACTCTTTTCATAGTCAAGGCCGCCGCTTTCCAGAAGCAGCACGCTAAGACCGCCAGCCAAAAGCCGCCGTGCCATGCTGATCCCCGCCGCCCCCGCGCCAATGACGGCCACATCCGCATGAAGCTGTTCGGGTCCGCCATTCTCAAGGTCAATATGCATGCGGTTCTCAGTGGATAGGACCAAGGAACAGGCGCTCGGGGAACGCCGCACTTCTGTTCAGTACGAATATTTGCCGAAAGGGCGGGAAAGAAGTTCGTAACGGCACGAACCACTTATGCGGGAAGGGATTCAACCAATCCAGCATTGATTTTTTCTTTTTTTCTTCAGTAGGCATGTTTGCGTCCGCCTGAGGCAAATGCGCCACAAGGACTTCTCCCGGGCATCGGGCATGCATGGAACGATGCTATGAAAAAATGGTGCTGCCGGTGAGGATTGAACTCACGACCTCAGCCTTACCAAGGATGCGCTCTACCACTGAGCTACGGCAGCATGACCATTTTGACCGCCCGAGTCCTGTGGAGGGCGGCGGTGGAGCGGGCCT
>DATEFI010000180.1:0-4385 GCA_035280705.1 Rhizorhapis sp.
TATCCAGAGCGCCTTCCTTGCCGGCAGTTGAGGGGTTCGACATGAACGGAATGTGACGCAGATTAAGAGCAGGTTGCCTTAGGGAATGGCGAAAAGCTGTTCCAGCGCCTGTTCCACCGTGGACATGGTAAAGGGCTTTTCAAGGCGCGGGCATGACATGAAACGCTGCGGTACGTCTTCGGAGCTGCCGCCGGTCACGAACAGGAAGGGAACATTCTTTTCCATCAATATGTCGGCCGCGGGCCAGACCATTTCCCCGGCCAGATTGACATCCAGGATCGCGGCGTCGAACCCGCCGAGGCGCGCGTGGCGGCAGGCGGTGATCAGGCCGTCGGCAATGCCCGCGACGGAATAGCCAAGGCTGTCGAGAAAATCCTCCAGCATCAGCCCGATCATCGGCTCGTCCTCGACGATCAATATGGTCTTGCGGTCCTGCATCTGTTCCAATTTGCCCTAACCGATTGAATTAGCGGCTATCTCAAATAATTCAGCCGTTGCCAAGCGCGTCGCGGGCAGCCTCGGCAAGCTGCGTCACCGAAAAGGGCTTGGGAAGAAAGTGCACATTGGCAATGTCGATGGACTTGCGCAACTGCTCTTCCGCATAACCCGACATGAACAGCACCGGCAGCTCGGGCCTCGCTTCGCGCGCCTGGCGGACCATGGTGGGGCCGTCCAGGTTCGGCATCACCACGTCGGAAATCATGAGGTCTATTTCCTCGCCGCGCGCCAGCACTTCCAAGGCTTCCTCGCCGTCATTGGCGGTAAGGACCTTATAGCCCTGACGAGTGAGCGCCCGTTCGGCGACGGAACGGACCATATCCTCATCCTCCACGAGCAGGATCGTGCCGGTGCCCCAAAGCTCGCTCTTCTTGTCAGGCGCCTTGGCCTTGGCGGCGGGCGCAGGCGCAGGCGCTGAATAGACGGGCATGTAGATCGTGAAGCTCGTTCCCTTGCCCGGCTCGGAATCGGCAAAAATAAACCCGCCCGACTGCTTTACGATGCCGTAGACGGTCGAGAGGCCAAGGCCGGTCCCCTTGCCGACCTCCTTGGTGGTGAAGAAGGGTTCGAATATCTTGCCCAGGATTTCCGGCGGAATACCCGTCCCCGTGTCAGTGACGCGCAGCGCCGTATAGTCGCTCACGGGCAGGAATTCGGTCCGCATCTCTCGCACCTGGCCCGCCGTAACGGCGAAGGTCTGGATGAGGAGCTTGCCTCCCTCCGGCATCGCATCCCGGGCGTTGACGGCAAGGTTCACGATCACTTGCTCGAGCTGGCCGGGATCGGCCCGAACCGCGCCTAGATTGCGGCCATGGCTCACCTCCAGCGTGACCGTGTCTCCCATCAGGCGGCGGAGCAGGTTGGACACCTCGGAGATGACGTCCGGCAGCTGCAGGATCTGCGGGCGCAGGGTTTGCTGGCGGGAAAAGGCAAGCAATTGGCGGGTCAGGCTGGCCGCGCGGTTGGAATTGCCCTTGATCTGCTGAATATCGTCATAATCGCTGTCGCCGGGGGTATGGCGCATCAGCATCAGGTCGCAATGGCCGATAATGGCGGTCAGGATATTGTTGAAGTCATGTGCCACGCCGCCCGCAAGCTGGCCGATCGCCTGCATTTTCGTTGCCTGCGCCACCTGGCGCTTCAGCTTCGATTCCTCGCTATTGTCCTTGAGGCTAAGCAATACCGCTGCCTCGCCCAGGCCCCGCACGCCCGCCAGGCTGAGTGCAATGGGCTCATCGGGCTGGGCGCGCATGCGCACGGCTATGTCCCCTGAAAGCTGCTGGCCCACGGCATAGCGGCGGATGGAATCTGCCACTGCGGCCTGATCCTCGCGTACCACAAGGTCGCCAGGATAGGAGGGCTTTTCATCCTCCCTGATACCGGCGGCGCGGGCAAAAGCCTCATTATAGAAGAGGAAACGGCCGTCCCGGTCGGCCATCGCAAGACCAAATGGCAGGAGCGAGAGCAGGGTTTCGATGTAGGAAAGCGCATTGCCTCCGTCGCCGCCCCCCGCCTGCTCGTCCAGCATCAGCAGCAGCATGGGACCGTCCTGCCGGTCGCGGCGCACGGGAATCTGGAGCAGCCGGATCGGAATCGCGTTCCGTTCTTCCCGCGCGAAAAAGACGCGGCCCTTATTGTCCACCCGCATGAAGGATGCAAAGTCGCGCCCGGTGATGGTGGCGTCGTGACGCCCCGTCGCGCGCAGCAGGAACGCTGGGTTGGCAGCCCGGATGCGCCCTTCGCCTCCGATCAGCGCGCCCATTATGCCGGCATCGGTTAATTGCCGCCCCGCTTCCCCAAGCAGCAGCTTCATATAATCGTCGATGATGTTCGCTTGCTTGACCGGCGTGAAGCGCCAGAGCAGATAGTCCTCCGAACGGCCGGTGCGGGTGATCTCCACATCCACCCGAAGCGCGCCCTTGCCCAGGCCATTGATCCGCCCGGCGCCGTCGCGCCAGGCCGCTCTTCCGGCCGTCGCCAGCTTTTCCGCGCCATTGCCGTCGAGCGGCAGGCTGGGGGGCGTCGGATAGCCTTCAAACCATTTGCCGAAAAGGTCGCTGGCGCAAACCAGCCTTCCGGCCCGGTCGGTCACCGCTATGGCGACATTGGAGCTGTCCGCCGCCGCCCGCGCAATGGTCCAGTCCGGCAGCTCGCCATGCACCACGGGAGCGGCCGGGAAAAGCTTGCGAAGGTAAAAGGCAAGGACTGCGGCGCCGATCAGGGCGGCACCGAAACCTGCCGCAAAGGCTGGCTCGCCAACGATCCAGTAAAGCAGCGCCGCCGTTAGAAGGGCGCCGAGTCCGATCAGCGGAACAAGACCGCGCAGGGATGCCTGCCCCACCAGCATCGCCACTTCGTCCCTGTCATGCGCTATGTCCTGCGCTGGCACCCGCAACACCTACAAAGAAAACGCCCCACCCGCATAAAGGGCCAAAGGGCGGATGAGAACAGAATTGTGAAAAGGCGACAGAAATGCGCCGGGCTGTATCGCTGCAGCGTCCAGTCAATCAATGTGCACACAGCATCGAGTGACCCCGTCGCCCCTGCGCAGGCAGGGACGACGCTATTCCATTGGCATTAAGATGACAAATATCCGGCTCACATCCGCGCTGTTTCAGGATGCGGCGCATGCCGCCTGTGCCGGTGCCGCCTTCGCCACTTGCGGGCGATCCAGGCCCTCCAGCCCCATCCGGCTACGAGATAGCCGATGGCGCTGAACACGACCGCCAATACGATGAGGCCGAAAGCCGTCACCGAAAAGGCGCCCGTCAGCCATTGCAGCCAGCTTCCCGGATCGCTGCGCAATTGCGTGTTGATCGGCTGCCCATAGGTCATGGCATCGAGGTGCAGGATCCAGTCCCCGACCTTGTAGGCGACGACCCAAAGGATCGGCGTGGTTATCGGGTTGGTTATAAAGGTGGTAAGCGCCGCCACTGGCACATTCGCCCGGCAGCTAAGCGCCAGCAAGGCCGCAAAGACGATCTGCGCAATCGGAATGATGATCCCGACCAGCATGCCCAGGGCAACGCCGCGCGGGACCGAACGCCGGGTAAAGCGCCACAGCTCCGGCGCGAGGATCCGGTTTGCAAAGGGCGCCAGGAACCGGTTTCCGCGAATCGTATCATGCGTGGGCATGTGGCGCGTCAGCCAATGGGGCTTTCGGTGGGGCATTATCTTGGCTCAGCCCCTCTCACGCAGCAGGCGGCCCTGCTCGCGTTTCCAGTCGCGTTCCTTCTCGGTCTCGCGCTTGTCGTGCAGCTTCTTGCCCTTGGCGAGGGCCAGTTCGACCTTCGCCCGGCCCCGGCTGTTGAAATAGATGGAGAGCGGAACGAGCGTCATGCCCTGCCGCGCTACGGCCCCATGCAGCTTCGATATCTCGCGCTGGTTGAGCAGCAGCTTCCGGGGACGCTTGGGTTCATGGTTGTAGCGGTTGCCATGGCTGAATTCCGGGATGTTGCTGTTGACCAGCCACACCTCGTCCCCCTTCACTTCGGCATAGCTTTCGGCAATGGACCCCTCGCCAAAGCGAAGCGACTTTACCTCTGTGCCGGACAGGACGATCCCCGCCTCATAGACATCATCGATGGCATAGTCGAAACGCGCCCGCCGGTTCTCGGCGACCGTCTTTATCTTGTCGAACGTGGCGTGACGCGGGCGGGCCATTTCTCTTTTTCTAACAACACCCGTTGGGCTGTGCTTGTCGAAGCCCTAACGGCAGCAATGAATATGAAGTTATGCCAACCCGGCAATCTCCAGCGCGCGGTCCACTGCCGCCCGGCTCGCTTCCGAGGGCAGGGTGATCGGCAGGCGGACCTCATCCGGCATGTCGGGACGGACTCGGTTCAATGCATATTTCACCGGACCAGGTGAGCAATCGCTGAACATTG
>DATEFI010000181.1:0-3789 GCA_035280705.1 Rhizorhapis sp.
CGCTCGGCTTCTTCCGCGGCCATCATGCGGCCTGTGAGGCACATTTCCATTGCCTTGGACTTGCCCACGGCCCGGGTGAGCCGCTGCGACCCGCCCATGCCCGGCGCGACGCCCAGCTTGATCTCCGGCTGGCCGAACTTCGCCGTATCAGCGGCAATGATGAAGTCCGCCATCATCGCAAGCTCGCATCCGCCCCCAAGGGCAAATCCGGCCACCGCCGCGATCCAGGGCTTGCGGGTCGCGGTCACCTTGCTGGTCCATTCGGCGAAGAAATCTTCAAGGTAGAAATCAGCCGCAGCCTTCTCTGCCATCTCCTTGATGTCCGCGCCGGCCGCAAAGGCCTTTTCATTGCCGGTCAGGACCGCGCATTTCTGCGAGGCGTCGCTATCATATTTCGCAAAGGCGTCGATCAGATCCGCGAGTACCTGCGTATTGAGCGCATTGAGGGCCTGGGGACGGTTCAGCGTAATCAGCGTGACCGCACCGCGCTTTTCGACAAGGATGGTTTCATAGGACATGATTATGCCTCCAATTGTGGCAGGGGAGTCCACTCCTTGCCGCCCGGAGGCGGTGCAAAGAGCGAGTCGATCAGATCATCTGTGACGGCCTCGGGCGTGGCCGGATCCCATTTGGGTGCATTGTCCTTTTCAAAGATCACAGCGCGGACGCCCTCGACGAAATCGGGACGGCGGATCACCTGACAGGCAAGCCGGTATTCCATTCGCATATTGTCGGCAAAGCTCGTCAACCTTGCCCCTTCGGCAAGCTGACGCAGGGCGAGCTTGACCGTTTGCGGCGATTTGGTCGCCAGCACGGATAGCTGCTTTTGCGCCCATTCCGATCCATCAGCCTTGAGCGCGGCAAGAATGTCCTCATAGCGGTCGGAAGCGAAAAGGCGGTCGATGTCCGCCCGCTGCGCCTGGAGCCTGGAAGCGGGGGGCGTTTCCGCGGCGCCATCCAATATGGCCTCAATGCGGGCCGGATCGGAAAGGATGGCGGCCTTTATCTGCTCAAGCCGTTCGGAGGAAATATAATGGGTCGCAATGCCCGCCGTCTTGCAGTCGGCGCCGTCGATACGGCCTCCCGTCGATGCCAGAAAGGCACCGGTACGGCCTGGCAGGCGGGGAAGATACCAGCCGCCTCCCACATCGGGAAAAAGGCCAATGCCCGTCTCCGGCATGGCGAATACCGTCCGCTCCGTCGCCACGCGATAACGGGCGGGCATGGAAATGCCCACGCCTCCGCCCATGGTGATACCGTCCATGAAAGCCGCGATCGGCTTTTCATAGACGAACAGCAGATGGTTCATTCGATATTCGGTGAAGAAGAAATGCTCTGCTTCAGCGCAATCTGCCTTGGCGCTGTTCGCGATCAAGGCAATGTCCCCGCCCGCACAGAAACCGCGCCCCTCGGCATGGTCGATGATGACGGCCTGGATGCTGCCATCCTTGCGCCAGTCCAGCAGGGCTCCGATGATGGTCTCGCACATGCCTGGCGTCAGCGCATGGATCGCCTTGGGCCGGTTTAGCCGGATGCGGCCTACACCATTTTCCTTGAGGACCAGGACTTCTTCTTGGGTCATTCAGATGGCTTCCGTCTGTTTCGAACGAAGATTGGAGCTTGTCGAGAGCCGAAGTCGAGAAAGCGTTTTGAGACGTTAGCGCGCCTTCACTGCCGCAGCAGGTCCCTGCCGATGATCATCCGCATCACCTGGTTGGTTCCCTCCAGAATGGAGTGCACGCGCAGGTCGCGCCAGAACCGCTCGATCGGATAGTCCTGCAGATAGCCATAGCCGCCGTGAAGCTGCAGCGCCCGATCGACGACGGAAGAGCCGGTATCCGTCGCAAGCCGTTTCGCCATGGCGGCGAAGCGGGTCTTGTCGGGGGCATTTTCCGTAACCTTGACGGCCGCGGCATAAAGCAGGGTGCGGGCAGCCTGAAGCTCGGTCTCCATGTCGGCCAGGGTGAACTGCGTCGCCTGGAAATCAGCGATGGCCTGACCAAATTGCTTGCGGTCCTTGGTGTACCGCACGGCTTCGTCCAGGCAGCGCTGCGCGCCGCCCAGCGAGCATGCCCCGATGTTCAATCGGCCGCCATCCAGACCCATCATGGCGATGCGGAAACCTTCGCCCTCCGCACCGACCAGATTTTCCGCAGGCACCCTGACGCCATCAAAATTTACCTGCGCCGTAGGCTGGGAATGCCATCCGAGCTTCTTTTCCTGCGCTCCGAAGCTGACGCCCGGCATGTCCTTTTCGATGACAAGGCAACTGCTGCCCCTGGGACCTTCATCGCCAGTGCGGGCCATGACGACATAAACTTCATTTTCGCCGCCGCCGGAGATGAACTGCTTGGAGCCAGTGACGACATAATCGCCGCCGTCCTTCACCGCCTTCGTTTTCAGGCTGGCGGCGTCTGAACCCGCACCGGCCTCGGTAAGGCAATAGCTCGCCATTCTTTCCATCGGCACCAGCGAGGGAAGATATTTGGCCTTCACCGCCGGTGCACCGAAACAGTCGATCATCCAGGCCGACATATTATGGATGGAAATGAAGGCGCTGGTGGAAGGACAACCATAGGCCATCGCCTCCATGATGATTGCCGACTCCAGGCGGCCCAGTCCGATGCCGCCCGATTCTTCCGATACATAGATGCCGCCGAAGCCAAGTTCGGCCGCGGCGCGGATCGTATCCTGGGGAAAGATGTGCTTTTCATCCCATTCCGCCGCATAGGGTGTGATGGCGTCGGCCGTGAATTTGCGAGCCATGTCCTGAATGGCGCGTTGATCATCGGTGAGGTCGAACTGATTCACCTAATTCTCCTTCAGAAGGTGGGCCAGCTTCCCCAGAAGCTATTGCCGCGCATCCTCGACTGTCCAGAAAACACATATATCGGGCGAAGGAAATATGCCGCTCCGCCTGTCGCCTGTTGAACCTGCGCCCGGCCGCATCGAAGCGTCCGAAAAGCGGCTCACCTCGCGATGGTCCTCGCGAGGTGAGCCTGCCATGTTCATCCCATCGTGGGAATTATGAAAGCGCTATCGCCAGCGCCGCCGTCCGGCCAGCGTTGAGTGACGGTTTTCACCTTGGTCCAGAATTTGACGCCTTCCATGCCGTGCTGGTTGGTATCGCCGAAGCCGGAGCGCTTCCAGCCGCCAAAGGTATGATAGGCGACCGGCACCGGGATCGGCACATTGATGCCGACCATGCCCACCTCCACGCGGGCCGCGAATTCGCGGGCAGCATGGCCATTACGGGTGAAGATCGCGACGCCATTGCCATATTGATGCTTGCTGGGCAGCGCCAGCGCTTCCTCGAAGCTCTCGGCGCGCACCATCTGCAGCACGGGACCGAAGATTTCCTCCTGATAGGAACGCATCGTCGGCTTCACATGGTCGAACAGCGTCGGGCCGACGAAAAAGCCTTCCTCATGACCCTGCAGCTTGAAGCCGCGGCCGTCGATGACCAGTTCCGCGCCTTCATCGACGCCCATCTGGATATAGCTCTCGATCTTCGCCTTATGTGCGGCAGTGACCACCGGGCCATAATGGGCTTCAGGATCGGTGGACACGCCAACCCGCAGCCCCTCGATGGCCGGGATCAGCTTTTCGCGAAGCGCGTTCGCGGTCTTCTCGCCAACCGGCGTCACGACCGGGAGCGCCATGCAGCGTTCGCCCGCCGAGCCAAAAGCCGCCCCTGCCAGGTCATTCACGACCTGATCGAGGTCGGCATCGGGCATGACAATGCCGTGGTTCTTCGCGCCGCCCATGGCCTGGACGCGCTTGCCGGCG
>DATEFI010000182.1:0-3912 GCA_035280705.1 Rhizorhapis sp.
TCGCGCTGCATCATCCCGACCTCGATATCGCCGCCCAGCAGGACGCGGCCTCGCTCGGATAGTTCGCCGGTGATGGACGCGGTCAGGCTGCCGATGGCCGCCAGCGTCGCCACGCCCAGGAACAGGCAGATGAACAGCAGCCGCAAGCCGCGGAAATTGGCGTGCAGGTCACGGCGCGCAATGGGCCAGCAGGCCCGCCAGCCAAGCGCCTTCACTGCAGGCGGTCCGAGATGATCCGGCCGTCGCGCATCTGCACGATCCGGTCGCATCGCTCGGCGAGCGAAGGATCATGGGTGATGATGACCAGTGTCGCGCTGGCCGCCGTCTGCCGTTCGAACAGCAGGTCGATGATGGTTGCTCCGGTGGAGCCGTCCAGATTACCGGTCGGTTCGTCGGCAAAGATGATGTCCGGCCCCGGCGCAACCGCCCTGGCGATCGCCACGCGCTGCTGTTCGCCGCCTGAAAGCTGCGCTGGATAGTGCCGCAGACGATGGCCGAGGCCGACCGCCCGAAGCTCCGCCTCTGCTCGCGCAAAGGCGTCGTGAAAGCCCGCAAGCTCCAGCGGCACCGCCACATTTTCAAGGGCGGTCATGGTCGGCAGCAGGTGAAAGGATTGCAGCACGATGCCGAGGCGGCCCCGCCGCGCGCGGGCAAGATCGTCCTCGTCAAGGGCTCCGAAGTCGAGCCCCGCCACGATGATTTCGCCGCCGCTCGCCCTTTCGAGCCCCGAAAGCGTGGCCATCAGCGAAGACTTGCCGGATCCAGAGGCGCCCAGAATGGCAAGGCTCTCCCCGCGCATGATGTCGAGGTCGATGCCGCGCAATATCTCCACCGGCGCATCCCGAGTGCCGAGGGAAAGCGTGACATTGCGGGCACGGATCGCGATAGTGGACTGGTCGGTTGTGCCATGCATTGGGGAAGGACGCTCCTTGGCCGGAAAGATATTATATTATGCGCTCGCGCTGCTCTCTGCCCAATTGGTGGCGGCCTGCTCGGATGACAAGCCCGCCGCCGACCGGACGAAAGCCGAACCGGCGGCGCCAGCGAAGAGCGAACCGGCCGCAAGGGACCATGCGAAGCTGATCGTCGCTTTTGGCGACAGCCTTTATGCGGGATATCGCCTGAAGCAGGGGGAGGGCTTCGCGCCGGAACTGCAGCGGGCGCTGATCGCCCAGGGCGTTGACGCATCGGTGCATAATGCGGGCGTTTCCGGCGATACCAGCGCTGCGGGATTGCAGCGGCTCGCCTTCACGCTCGACGGGCTGCCGCGCAAGCCCGACCTGGTGATTGTCGGTCTTGGCGGCAACGATATGCTGCGCGGCCTTAGCCCCGGCGAGACCCGGGCCAATCTGGACGCGATCCTGACCGAACTCGACAGGCGGGAAATCCCGGCGGTCCTGACCGGCATGCTTGCCGCGCCCAATCTGGGCAAGGATTATGCAGAGGCTTTCAACGCCATTTACCCCGATCTCGCGCGGAAACATGATGTGCCGCTCTACCCCTTTTTCCTGAAAGACGTGGTGGGAAGGCGGAATTTGATGCTGGAAGACGGGATTCATCCCAATGCTGAAGGGGTCGATGTGATCGTGGAGCATGTGGCGCCCGTCGTGGCGGCCAGGTTTGAAGGGACCGTGGCACAAGCAGGGAGTTGACAACTTTTTCGTCATCCCCGCGAAGGCGGGCATCCACCGCCTTCGCGGGAATGACCGCAAGAGGGCATCTCAATGACGGTCTTTTGAAGCTGGTCAGGCCTGCATCGGGCGGAGCTGCAATATATCCGCGTCGCGGGCCATCAGGTTTCTGATCGCCTGGATGGCCGCATTCCGCATCAGCGGCTTGTTCACCAGCGGCGCCTGGCGGAAAGCTTTTGGCAGCGCGTCCGCACCATAGCCAGTGACAAAGGCAAAGGGCTTGCCCCGGCGGGTCAGCGCCGATGCCACCTCATCCACAGGCTCACCCCCGAGATTGGCGTCAAGCAGCGCCGCGTCAAATTCGGTCTCGCTGATCAGCCGCAGGGCTTCGGGAACCGAAACGGCGGTTCCGACGACGATGCAGCCTGCTTCCTCCAGCGTATCGGACATGTCCATCGCGATCAGCGGCTCATCTTCGATCAGCAGCACCCGCGCTTTGCGAAGCGATGCTTCCGGCGGCCGGTGGGCAACCGCAGCGCGGGCGGGTGAGGGTGAATTGCTGGAGAAAATGGGTGCCGTCTGACGGTCGGGAAGCGGCAGCATGATGTCGCACTCCAGCCCTTGCGACCTGTACCTTATGGAAACATCGCCCCCGTCCGCCGTCAGGCTTCTTTCGATGAGCGTGGTGCCAAACCCCCGCTCCGTGGGTGCGGACACTTCCGGGCCGCCGCTTTCCTTCCACCACAGCAGCAACTGGCGCCCACCTTCCGAGCGGACTTCCCAATCGATTGAGAGCCGCCCTTCGGGGACCGACAACGCGCCATATTTGCGCGCGTTGGTGCCAAGCTCATGCAGCACCAGGGCCAGATGCAGCGCTGGCTGAGGCTCCAGTTGAACCGACGGCCCGCTGAAGGAAATGCGGTCGTCCTCTACCCCGTCAACCAGCAACTGGTCCCGGATCAGCGGCAGCATGGACGCGCCCTGCCAGGCGCTTTGGGTCAACAGGCCATGGGCATGGGCGAGCGCCTGGATGCGCCCGGAAAAGACCTCCGCGAACCTTGCTGGCGACCGGCTGTTCCGTGCCATCTGGTTGGCGATCGACTGGACGGTCGCCAGGGTGTTCTTCACCCGATGATTGAGTTCCTGCATCAGCAGGCGCTGCATCTCCTCGGCGCGCTTTCGCTCGGTGATGTCGCGCGCGACCTTGGAGGCGCCGATGATACGGCCTGCCTTGTCGTGAACGGGCGAAACGGTCAGCGACACATGGACGCGCTCTCCGCCTTTCGTGACTCTCTCCGTCTCGAAATGTTCGATCCGCTCGCCGCGGCGCAACCGCGCAAGAATATCTTCCTCTTCGGCATGAAGTTCGGGCGGAATGATCTTCAGAATCGGCTGGCCGATCATCTCTTCGGGTTCATAGCCGAATAGCCGGGTGGCACCCGCATTCCACGACCGGACGCGGCCCTCCAGCGTCTTGCTGACGATGGCGTCCTGAGACGAGGAGACGATCGCTGCCAGATGGGCCGATTCCACCTCCGCAGCGTGCCGGTCCGTAATGTCGATCAGCATGTTGACGGCCCCCGTCATCTCCCCATCGGCATCGAACAGGGGTGTCGGCCATGGGGCGAAGCGTACCTGGCTTCCGTCGGGCCGCTCGGCAATGGCTTCCTCCCCGCGGACAGGCGATTTCCCCCTGATGGTCATGGCCATCGGACATTCGCCGTGGGGCAGGGGTGTTCCATCCGGCCGGTACAGCTTCCAGGTGACGCACCATTCGTCACTCAGCAGCGTCGGTGTCCGGCCTGAAAATTCCACGCAGGCACTGTTATAATATGTGATCCGGCCTTGAGGGTCAGTCATGTAAACCGCGGCCGGCAATGTGTTCAGCACGTCGCGAAAATGTTGCTCGCTGCGGCGGGTGCGTTCTTCGGCCATCACCAGATCGGCCGTGCGGCTTTCCAGCGCTTCCCGCGCCCGCGCCAGGTCGGAAATGTCCTGGAAGCAGTTGACGGCGCCCGCAAGCTGTCCCTGCTCATCGAACAGCGGGTCAATGTTGACCAGCACCAGAAGGCGTTCGCCATTCGGTTTCTCAATGACAATATGCCGGTCCCGGATGGGCTTTCCAGTATGCAGCGCTTCGGCCATGGGCGCTTGCTCGGGCGCGATGGGTTCGCCGGCAGGGGTGAAAAGCTGCTTGGCGGGATTGAAGCGATGGACGGGATCTCCAATCCGGGGCTCCAGACCCCAAAGCTCGGCTGCGCGACTGTTATAATGGCGGATG
>DATEFI010000183.1:0-2408 GCA_035280705.1 Rhizorhapis sp.
GGAGGAGCGAGAGCGGGAATGTCGAGCGCGGACATGTCGCCTGAGAGCGAATATTCCACCCGAAGCGCAACCGGTCCCGTCTGGGAGACAATCGCCTGGCACATCTCCACCGGCGGACAGGCGCTTGCCGGATGGCGGATCAGCACCGCTTCTGCCAACACTCTACCCAAGTGACCAACCCCATGCTATGCGCCCGCGCGCTATGACTGATTTCAAATCCGATCTTCTGCGCTTACTCGACCAGCGCGGCTATATCCACCAGATCACGGATGCCGAGGGGCTGGATGATCTCGCCGCGCGACAGGTCATTCCGGGGTATATCGGCTTTGACCCCACTGCCCCTTCCTTGCATGTCGGACATCTGGTCTCGATCATGATGCTGCGTCAACTGCAGAAGGCGGGGCATAAGCCCATCGTGCTGATGGGCGGCGGTACGGGCAAGATCGGTGACCCGAGCTTCAAGGACGAGGCCCGAAAGTTGCTGACGCAAGAAACGATCCAGGAGAATGTCGCGTCGATCCGGCGGGTATTCGAGCGGTTCCTGACCTTTGGTGACGGACCCAGCGACGCGATCATGCTCGACAATGCCGAATGGCTCGACAAGCTGGAATATATCCCCTTCCTTCGCGAGGTCGGCCAGCATTTCTCCGTCAACCGGATGCTGAGTTTTGACTCAGTGAAGATGCGGCTCGACCGGGAACAGTCATTGAGCTTCCTTGAGTTCAATTACATGATCCTTCAGGCCTATGACTTCCTGGAACTATCGCGGCGTGCCGCCTGCCGGTTGCAGATGGGCGGTTCCGATCAGTGGGGCAATATCGTCAATGGCGTGGAGCTTGCCCGCCGTATGGATGGAAGCCATGTCTTTGGCCTCACAACGCCGCTGCTCACCAATGCCGACGGGACCAAGATGGGCAAGACCGTGGGCGGCGCGGTGTGGCTGAACGAAGATCAGCTTTCCAGCTATGATTATTGGCAATTCTGGCGGAACACGGACGACCGCGACGTTGCCGCGCGGCTGAGGCTGTTCACAGACCTGCCCTTGGACGAGATCGGCCGACTGGCGGCGTTGCAGGGCAGCGAGATCAACGAGGCGAAGAAGGTCCTCGCCAATGAAGCCACTGCTCTTTGCCGGGGCGCGGAAGCTGCGGCGCAGGCGGCCGAAACCGCGCGGCGCACTTTTGAGGAAGGGGCCGCCGACGCGCACCTGCCAACGGTCAAGTTCGGTCCTGACATGACCGTGATGCAGGCCGTGACCGGCCTCGGCTTTGCTGCCTCCAACAAGGAAGTGAAGCGAAAGGTGGCTGAAGGGGCCATTCGCATCAATGATGTGGCGGTCAGCGATCCGACGATTTCGGTTGCGGTTGGCGACAAGATCAGCTTCGGAACGAAGAAACATGGCCTTGTAGTCGCCTGATCCAAACCGATTTTCGTCGCGTTAACCATAGTTGATCGGATTCCGTTAGCAAAAAAGACATTAGCTTTCTGCTCAGGGGAAGAGCGGGGTGCGACAATGAAGAATCTGCGTTCGCTGAGTGAGCCAGCCAGTCCGGCCCATGCCCGCCGGACCGGCAGGGACCTGGTCGATTTCAAAACGAGCTTTTCCTCGCATCGGGGCGAAGGCGATCTGCATGTAGTCAACATCTCCCGCCTTGGCCTTATGGCCCGGACAAGGGCAGCGGTCAGCAAGAGCGAACGGCTGATCGTGCAGCTTCCGCTGTGCGGCAAGGTTGAAGCGCTGGTCCGCTGGGTGGAGGATGGCCGGATCGGGACCGAGTTCGTTACTCCCGTCTGCGAACGGACCTATGCCAGGATGCTGGCGCTCATGCCGGGGCGGCAACAGGCTTGGTGAGGTTCATAGCCTTTATCAGGCCGTTCCCATAACTTCTTCCTGAGCAAGGAAAATCGGGCGATCGGCATCCGCCCCGCCGACCAGATGCCGGTTGCGCGGCAGGGCTTGCGGCATCTCGTCACGCAGGAACTTCATGACCGCCTCCCTCACATCGCAGCGAAGGTCAAAAGCATCGCCTGCATTGCGGGCACTGAGTAGCGCGCGCAATTCCAGTGCTTCGGCGCGATGCTCGGTCACCTGCAGGATGGCGACGCGCTTGTCCCAGCGGGGGTTGGCGGCAGCCGCTTCCTCTATCTTGCGCCGAATCCGGCCAACGTCCGCCCCGGGGTCCACATGGAAGAAGACGGTGCCGAGCAGATGGCTGGTCTCTCGCGTCCAGTTCTGGAAGGGCTTTTCCAGAAACCATGACACCGGCACGACCAGCCGCCGGTCGTCCCAGATCCGCACCACCACATAGGTCAGACGAATCTCCTCGATCCGCCCCCACTCCCCTTCGACGATGACGACGTCGTCGATGCGGATCGGCTCAGTGAAGGCCATCTGGATGCCGGCGATG
>DATEFI010000184.1:0-5308 GCA_035280705.1 Rhizorhapis sp.
AAAATGGGTGCATTTCAGCTTATACTGTCCCGCCGCCGGAGTGAGGGTCAGGTCAACGGTGGCGCCCTTCTTCACTTCCACCTTTCCCTTCCTGATGAGCGGCGCGCTGGCGGGATCGATCTGAGCCTTTCCAAAAAATTCGGGAGCCGAGAAATTATGTCCTCCCGAACCCTGGTTGATGAGGCGCAGAGTAACTTTCTGTCCTTCATTCAGGCGAATGGTCTTTGGCGAATAGCTGAAGTCCGCCAGCACCACATCGACATGAGACACGGCGGCAGCCTGGGCTTGGGCAATCCCACACAGCATTAACGGAAATGCAGACGCGACGAGCAAAATACGCATGGCCCGATCCTCCTGCGCCAATATTAGCATGCCCGCAGGAAAACGGCAGCTGTCACAGGCGCTCTTGTTGGCCTTCCTCGACCGCCGCGCTTACCGGCCGATCCATGCACTTTCCCTGCATTTTTTGCCTTTCACACCAATCCGATTCGTGCGGAAAAGTCGCTGGAAAGCCATTTTATGATTTATTTTCAATGTCTTATTTCGTTGCGCGACGTTAAGGCGGCACCATTCAAAAAGGCAACATCGTCGGGGATCAGATTAGAGATAAAGAAGGGAATATATAATGCGCACTATCATGCTTTCGCTGGCTGCAGCCTCCCTGGCCATACCAGCAGCGGTGGCTTTTCCGTCCAATGACGCGCAGGCAAGGGATTATCGCTACAAGGAATGGCGCGGCCGGGACGGACGGACCTATTGCCGCAAATCCGACGGAACCGTTGGCCTTGTGGTAGGCGGGGTGGCAGGCGCTCTTGTGGGCCGGTCCATCGACACGCGCGGCGATCGCGCCACTGGGACCGTTCTGGGCGCCGCGGCAGGCGCGCTGATCGGCAAGGAAATCGACAGCAAGCGCCGCTGCCGTTAAGCCAGGCTATGATGTGGGATTCAATTCCGGGCGAGGCAGGTGAGCACCGGCGGCGCCGAGATGGATTGCATCCCACATACCCAAAGAAAAAGGGCGAACGCCCGGTCCGCCCTTTCGCATCGCTGTGCCACACCCGCTGGTCTGGCACAGCTATTTCCCAAGCGATCAACGCATTGAGAGCTTTGCGCCGGCGGCGGCCCCCCGCGCCTCTTCAAGGTTGAACTTGACGTCCAGACCGTTGGACGTGCCTTTCACCGTGCCCTCGCGGACCTTCAGCGAAAAAGGAACGCCGCCGGGATAACGGCGACCCGTAATGACCTGACTTTCCCCCTTCTGCGCCACCTTGTAAACATAGGTGTAGCCTTCATGCTCGAAACTTCCCGTTTCGAGCGGTTCGGCGGTCGCCGGAGCGGCCAAAGCGATTTGTGCAGTGGCTGCCAGGATAGGCAGCGTAAAAATGGACAGCATTCGCATAAGATTTTTCCTGTTTGAATGCCAGACAAACACCCCGTCTCTCGTTATTTGGCCGAAGCCATGCGGCCCTACCAAAAGGTGGGCAATCGCAAAATGCGATGAACGAATTGCAGTTTTTGCAATCAGGATTGCCCATGAACTTTGCCAAATTTGGACCAGCCCCATATATGGTGAGAAAAGAAGGAGATCGCATGACCGCCGACTTAGCTCTCGCCGACGAATTCAAGCTTGCCATGCGCAGGCTGGCAACAACGATCGCGATCATCACCACCGGGAAGCAGGAAAATTGGAGCGGCATGGCGGCCACCGCAGTAATGTCTGTCACATCCGAGCCCCCCACGATATTGGTGGCCGTCAACCGGAACGCCAGCCTTTCCCCGGTGCTTCAGACAGAACAGCGTTTTTGCGTCAATCTGCTCGCCGAACGTCATCAGGAACTGGTAAGCATTTTCAGCGGCGGCAAGAAGGGATCAGCCCGCTTCGAGACAGGCGGGTGGGTCGCATCGGAAGAAGGGCTGCCTGTGCTTCCCGATGCAGTGGCTAGCCTGATCTGCACCACGCAACTGACGCTCGGCGTGGCCACACATACCCTGTTCGTGGGTCAGGTGCAGCGGATCGTGAACCATCCCACCATCGATCCGCTGATCTGGGTGGATGGCACCTTCGCCTCTGCCCAGCGTATCTGACCGGAAGACCCGCCGGCTCCCTCTTGGAAGCGGCTCTCACTGCGCCTAAAGGAAATTCATGGCCACCCGCGCAGATTTTTCGCGCCAACTTGACGCGCTCGCAGCACGTGGACGATTGCGCCGCCTGATACCGCGTCAGGGGCGGGACTTCGCCTCCAATGACTATCTAAGCCTTTCGCACGACCCAGCCATTGCCCAAGCCGTCGCCGAGGCCATTGCCCAAGGCGTTCCGGTTGGCTCGGGTGGATCGCGGCTGCTGCGCGGCAATGCGCCGGAACATGAAGCGCTGGAGGAAAAGGCGGCAGGCTTTTTCGGCAGCGAAGCCGCGCTCTTTTTTTCGACCGGCTTCGCGGCCAACACCGCCATCTTCGCTGCCTTGGCGCAAAAAGGCGACCTGATCCTTGCCGATGAGCTGATCCATGCCAGCGCCCATGACGGGCTGCGAATGAGCCGGGCGGAGCATCTCCTCATTCGCCACAATGACGTCTCGGCCTTTGAGGCAGCCATCAGGCATTGGCGCCTCCAGGGCGGTAAAGGGCGGGTCTGGATCGCGTTCGAAACCCTGTACAGCATGGACGGCGACATTGCGCCCGTGGCTGACCTCGCCCGCCTCGCCGACGCGGAAGGGGCATGGCTGATCCTGGACGAAGCGCATGCAACCGGCGTTTACGGCCCCCAGGGCAAAGGCCTCGCCGCAGCGCTTGAGGGGCAGGAGAATGTCGTCAGCCTGCACACCTGCGGCAAGGGACTGGGCGTCGAGGGCGCGCTTGTCTGCGCCACCGGCACCATCAAGGATTTTCTTGTCAACCGCGCCCGGCCTTTCATCTTCTCGACCGGCCCCTCACCGCTCATGGCTGTCGCTGTTTCGGCGGCGCTTGACCGGATCGCGCAAGCCGACGACCTGCGTGATCGTCTCATGAAGTTGCGTGCCCATGCTGAAAGGGCGATCTGCGGGCGCCTGGGGTTTCCGCCATCCGGGAGCCAGATCATCCCTGTCATCCTTGGCGAGGACAAGCGTACGATGCGCGTCGCGGAGGCATTGCAGGCAGCGGGTTTCGACATACGCGGCATCCGCCCGCCCACGGTTCCGCGGGGCACGTCCCGCTTGCGCCTTTCGCTGACGCTCAACGTGGACGAAGATGATGTGAGCGCCCTCGCCGACGCCCTGGCGCAAGCGATACAGGACGCGCGGTGACCCGCTCGATCATCATTACCGGAACGGATACCGGCATCGGCAAGACGGTCTTCGCGGCCGGACTCGCGGGCGCCCTCCGCGGCCATTATTGGAAACCGGTGCAGGCTGGCGCGGACGAAGGAACGGACAGCGAGATCGTCGCACGCCTTTCAGGAATCCCCCGCGAACGGATCCTCCGTGAAACCTACCGGCTGACAACTCCGGCATCGCCCCATCTCGCCGCCCGGATCGACGGCGTGGAGATCGACGCCGCCCGGCTGGTATTGCCGCAGGTCGATGGTCCTCTGATCGTCGAGGGGGCGGGCGGCGTGCTCGTGCCGCTAACCGAAAACCTGCTCTATGCCGACCTGATGGCCCGCTGGCAGGCTCCAGTGATCATCTGCGCCCGCACTATATTGGGCACCATCAACCATAGCCTGCTGACCGTGGAGGCGCTTCGCTCGCGCGGCGTGACCATTGCCGGGATTGCCTTCATTGGCGACAGGCATCAGGAGAATGAACGGATCATCCCCAGGCTGGCGGATGTCCCTTCCTTGGGAAGGCTGCCGCTGCTTGCAAGGCTGGATGCAAAGACGCTCTCAACGGCCATGGGGCAGAATATTGATCTGGCGGCAATAAAGGCGGCGCTATGACCTCTCCCGTCTGGCACCCCTTCACCCAGCATGGACTGCAGGAGCCCGTCCCCACCGTCCTCCGGGCCGAAGGCGCCCTCCTTCACTGCGCTGACGGCTCCACCCTGATCGACGCTATTTCGAGCTGGTGGGTGACGACCCATGGCCACTGCCATCCCCGCATCATGGCAGCGATCGCCGGCCAGGCGCAGAAACTCGATCAGGTCATTTTCGCGGGCTACACCCATGAACCCGCCGAGGAGGTGGCGCGCGGGGTGATCGCCATCGCCCCAGCCGGCCTAGACCATGTCTTCTTCTCCGACAGCGGGTCGACCAGTGTAGAGGTCGCGCTGAAAATGGCCCTTGGCTACTGGCATAACCGGAAGCAGCCGCGGCATCGGATCCTGGTCCTAGAACATAGCTATCATGGCGACACAATAGGGGCGATGTCGGTGGGCGAGCGGGGCGTCTTCAACCGCCCCTATGCGCCCTTATTGTTCGACGTCGGCACCATCCCCTTTCCAACCGAGGGCCAGGAGCAGGCGACACTGGACGCGCTGGAATCCGCCTGCCGGAGCAAGCAGAAGCCTGCCGCCTTCATAGTTGAGCCGCTGATCCTCGGGGCGGGCGGCATGCTCATTTACGGAGCGGACATCCTGGGTGCGATGAGCGAAATTTGCGCCAGCCATGATGTGCTCTTCATTGCCGACGAGGTCATGACAGGCTGGGGCCGCACCGGCACGCTTTTCGCCTGCGAACAGGCCGGCATAACGCCAGACATCATGTGCCTTTCCAAGGGACTGACCGGCGGGTCGGTTCCGCTGGCGGTCACGCTGGCGAGCAGCCCGATCTTCGAGGCGCATTATTCGACCGATCGGGCCGATCTCTTCTATCATTCCAGCAGCTACACAGCGAATCCCATTGCCTGTGCGGCAGCGGCGGCCAATCTTGCGATCTGGCGGGAGGAGGATGTGCTGGGCCGCATCGCCCGCCTGTCCGCTGCGATGGCCTCGCGCAGGGCCGGGCTTGAAAAGGATCAGGCGTTCGAGAAGAGCCGCCAGATCGGTGCCATTGCCGCCATTGACATGAAAACGGCCAATGCCGGCTATCTGTCGGAACTTGCGCCTCAACTTCGCACCTTCTTCCTTGAACGCGGCATCTTGCTCCGGCCACTTGGCAACACCATTTACGTCATGCCGCCCTATGCCGTCAGCGAAGATGCGCTGGACATAATATTCAGTGCCATCGCCGAAGCAGCCCAAGCCTTCGTCCCCTAACGAAAGCAGCCTGCACCAGCTTTTCATTTGAATGATTTGGCGCTATGGCGGCGCGATTTTTGATCTTGTTGGGATTCTATGGCGAAAGAAGAATTGCTTGAGATGCGCGGTCAGGTTGTGGAGCTTCTCCCCAACGCGAT
>DATEFI010000185.1:0-2363 GCA_035280705.1 Rhizorhapis sp.
CCGATAGCTGTAAGGAACGATTTCCAGATACCGGTAAAGAATGTCATGGCCGGAAAGAACTATGTTGCCGGCATCCAGGCTGCCATAGATCTGCATTTTCGAGAACGGATTGCATTGGCGAATAAGCTCGCCAGCCACCGGCCCTGCCACGCAATCTATGATTCCATCCAGGCCATGTCCGCCTGTTGCCTGCTGCACCGCTTCGCCGAGCTTGCTTCCTGCCGTGGCCAGAAGCGCTTTGGCACCCAGGGCGAGCAAATCAGGATCGGCGCGTTTCCGGCGTACGACCGAGAGGACGTTGATCCCTTTGCGGGCCGCCAATTGCAGGCACAGGATCGACACTGTGGAATAGCCGGCGGTCAATGCCAGCCACCCTCCGCCTTCTACACCGGATCGCTCGACAAGTTCCCACGCCGTAACCAGGTTCGCAAACTGGGCCGCCAGTTGCAGCGGAAAATCCTGTGGCAGGGGGATCAGCGATGCAGCAGGGACCGCCACATATTCCGCCCAGGAACCCAAGGCGCTGAAGGAAACCAGCGTACCGGTGGACGGCCCGGTTTCAGCAGGCGTTTCAATAAGGCCTGCCCCGCATATCCCGGCGACCTGCCCCAATCTTGGGCGTAGAGGTCCGGGAAATTCGCCGGCCAGGAAAAGCAAATCAGAAGGATTGATGGGTGCAAGCGCCATACGCACGACCGCTTCTCCGGGAGCCGGCTGTGGCCTTGCCACATCCTGAAGTGACAGCACGCCGGGATCTCGGCAAGGGTCACCCAATCGTTCAAGCGTTATAGCTCTCACACTTCCTCTCGCCCTATCTGTATTTGCCCGGAAGTAGACTAAACCGTTTGGTATGTCAACGTCCAATACTTGCCGTTGGCTGCGGTCTCGATGGTGAGCGATTACGGCCTAGCTCTGTACGAGCCTGGCTCATTCCCGTTTGGAGGAGCGAGGGCCAGCCCAGGGCGGGCTACAAATGGCAGGTTTCTGCGTTCCGGTCGCTCATAGATTGAACTATGCTGCGTCGCTTCTCGAAGGCGTCCATTTTTGACTGACCAGACAGGCGGTTCGCGGCTTGTCCGTCACGCGGAGCTTTTGTCAGCTTTCCCGGGCCGCCGCTTCGCGCTCGTTTTTACCGGATCCGCAGCATAGGCGCGCAGAAAGGCCTTGAGGCCGGACCGGACAAATCTGTCGATTTCATCATCCCTCAAGGCGCCGTCGCCGAAGAAAAGCAAATGGTTGCGGACTGGATTGATCACCAGGCCAAAGAAATGATGACCCGCGTCCTCTGGATTCGAGATGGCGAGATGCCCCCGCTCGCCGAGGGCGGCGAGATAATGTGACATACCCTCCAGCACCTTAGCCGGGCCCGCATTATAGAACAGGCGGCCGAGCCTCGGGAAACGCTGCGCCTCGCCGATTGCCAGCCGGTGCAGCGCCAGCATGTGGCTGGTCAGCAAGACATCTGCATAATGCCTTGCGAATTCGTAGAGCTCCTCCTCGAGAGAAATTTCCGGGGAGGGCCTCCGCCGGGTGGGCAAGAGGATATCGTCGGTCGCACGGCGCAATATCTGCTCGAACAATTGTTCCTTGTTGCCGACCAGATTGTAGAGCGTCGGCTTCGACACGCGCGCGGCGGCGGCGATCGCGTCCATGCTCGCACCATGATAGCCTTCTTCCAGGAATACCTTCATTGCGCCAGTGACGATCTGATCGCGCTTGCGGCTCGACAGAAGGGATGCGCCCGAAGGTGCCGCCGCCGTCTTGTCCGTGCCGGCGCGTGGATCTGCCCGTCCATTTGGTCCAGGCTTTTCAGCAAGCTTGACGTTCCTTGCTTTTCTCTGCGTCATCGATCCGTTCCCATAATCGGCCGATCATTAGAGAATGGCGTCGGGACTGTCATCCCTCTTCAAGAAGCTGAAAGGTGGTCAATTTGACGATTTGCGAGCAGGAAGCGGCGCACAGCCGCGTTGAAGGCATCCGGAGCCTCGATGTTCACCAGATGTCCAGCGCCGGGAATGACCAATAGTTCCGCCCCGGCAATCTGCTCGGCGATCGCCTGCGCTTCGGTTGGGGGTGTGAGTTGATCATTTGCGCCCACGATCACGAGCGTTGGCACTTTTATCTCGCTGAGCCGGCTATGCGCCGGCGTCATCAGGTTTGTTTCGATCGCCTTCAAATAGCTTTCCTTGTGAAGCCGCGTCATACTGTCCACCATCTGAGCCATGACGTCCTCGTTCGCATGAGGTGAGATAAGCGTCTGCGCCACCGAAATGGCTATGTCTGAAACAGTCTTTCCATTGAGCAGCGGCTCCTGCCGCGATCGCAGGAAGGCCGATCTTTGCTCTTCAGACCAGCCGTCTATG
>DATEFI010000186.1:0-2044 GCA_035280705.1 Rhizorhapis sp.
CGCGCCGCCTGCGAAGCGCGGCGGCGGGACTGGCTGGGCGTTCTGACCGGCACAAGGCAAAAGGTCCTCATCGAGCGGGACGGCACCTCCGGCCATGCGGAGAATTTCGCGCCCGTTCGCCTCGTTCCCGACCTTGGCGAAGGTACGGTGCGTGCTGGCAAAATCCTGCCTGTCACCATCATTGGGCTTGAGAAGAATCGCTTGATCGCCCAAGAGACTCTATGACCGAGAAAAGCTGGCATCAGCGCCTGTTCGGCGGCTTCCGCCGCACCTCCGACCGCCTGAGCGAGAATCTGACGGGCCTCTTCACCAAGGCCGCGCTCGACGAACAGACGCTGGACGAGATCGAAGAGGCGCTCATCGTCTCTGACCTTGGCCCCGCCATGGCCGCGCGCATTCGGAGCCGGCTGGCGGAAGGCCGGTTCAACAAGGAACTCACCGAGGATTATCTGCGCGAGATCGTTGCCGAAGAGATCGCGAAGGTGCTGGAGCCGGTGGCAAGGCCGCTGGAGATCGACGCCTTTCCGCGCCCTCAGGTGATCCTGGTGATCGGCGTCAATGGATCGGGCAAGACCACCACCATCGCAAAGCTCGCCCATCTGTTCCAGGAACAGGATTATGGCGTCATGCTCGCTGCGGGGGACACCTTCCGTGCGGCCGCCATCGGCCAACTGAAAGTTTGGGCGGAGCGGCTCGGCGTTCCCATCGTCACGGGGAAGGAAGGCGGAGATGCCGCCGGCATCGTCTATGAGGCGGTGAAGCAAGCGACAGCCACCGGCATCGACGTCCTCATTGTCGATACCGCTGGCCGCCTGCAGAACAAGCGGGAATTGATGGATGAGCTTGCAAAGATCCGGCGGGTTCTTGGCCGGCTCAATCCCGAGGCGCCGCATGATGTGGTGCTCGTCCTTGACGCGACCACGGGCCAGAATGCCCTCTCGCAGATCGAGGTGTTTCAGGAGATGGCTGGCGTCTCCGGCCTCGTCATGACCAAGCTGGACGGCACCGCCCGGGGCGGTGTGCTTGTCGCGGCGGCTGAGAAATACAAGCTGCCGATCCATGCGATCGGTGTCGGCGAAACCATCGACGACCTCCGCCCGTTCGACCCCAAGGAATTAGCGACGGTGATCGCGGGAACGGCCTATGACTGACGCAAAGGAAGCACCCGCCAAGCATCCCGGCAATCTGGGATTGCTGCTCGATTTCGGCCCGCTGCTGGTTTTCTTCCTCGTTTATAAATTTGCAGGGGTGATTGCGGGCACCGCGGCCTTCATGCTGGCCATCAGCCTCGCCGTTCTCATCTCAAAGATGAAACTCGGCAAAGTGTCGCCGATGCTTTGGCTTTCGGCAGTGCTGGTGGTCGGTTTCGGCAGCCTCACCATCTATTTCCATGACCAGCGCTTCATTCAGATCAAGCCCACCGTCATCTATGCTTTCTTCGCACTGATGCTGTTCGGCGGATTGCTCAAGGGGAAGCCGCTGCTCAAATATTTGCTGCAAGCGGCCTATGACGGTCTGTCGGACGAAGGTTGGCTGAAGCTTTCACGCAATTGGGCGCTGTTCTTCACCTTCATGGCGCTCCTGAACGAAGGGATGCGAGCCTTTCTCAGCTTCGATAGCTGGCTGACGCTGAAGGTCTGGGCAGTGACAGGTCTCTCATTCCTCTTCGCACTGGCCAACATCCCAATGCTGATGCGCCATGGCCTCGAAATCGGCGACAAGGTGGACAGCGAGGAAATCGGCGAAACCACCCCGCCCCAGGGTTGATTGCAGATCACAGGTAAGGCGCGCTCTGCTTTGCCTCTTCCCATGGGGAAAGGTTATGAAGGCTTGGCTGTTTGCCATCCTGGCCGGAGTTGGTGAGGGTTGTGCCCTATCAGCAACGTTGAAACCCCTTGCCCAAGTGCAACCGGAATGCTTTCCGCATTGGCTATCGCCCTACCCCCTTTGGGCGGAACTTGTCGAAGCCCATTAAAGGGACTGCCTATGAGGCAGCGGGGTCCCTGCCTGCGCAGGGTAGACGGGATGAATGGCCGAAGGCGGA
>DATEFI010000187.1:0-2090 GCA_035280705.1 Rhizorhapis sp.
TAGAATTCCGCGACCATGAAAGGCCCGGTGCCGGTCGGCAGGGCGGCAATCATGATCGCCATCACGGCCACCTGCTGCGGAAGATGCAATAGATAAAACGCTGTTACGGCAGTGATCGCAGGGTGCAGGATCAGCTTGATGGCGGTCAATGCAATGACGAAGGGATTGCCCGCCGCCTCTTTCAGGGGACGGAGCGAGAGGAAAAGGCCGATCGCCACGAGCGCGGCGGGGCTGGCCGCCGAGCCCAGGAGGGAGACGAAGCTATCGACCGGCTGCGGCAGGGCGAGACCGGTCAGCCACCATAGCAGTCCGGCAGAAGGCGACATGACGATCGGATTGGCAAGGAGCGAGCGAAGGACCTTCGCAGCCATTATGTGCCCCTTCTGCCCCTGCTGCTGCGCCAGTTCGATAAGGACGATCCCGGCCGCGAACAAAGCCATCAGCGTGAGCGTCGCCGCGATGATGACAAAGGGCCGGCTGGCTTCCCCGAAGATCAGGAACATCAGTGGAAGGCCGATATAGGCCGAGTTGGAATAGGACGCGTTGAGCCCATCGACGCTCATGTCGGCAAGGCTAAGGCCCCGTGCTTTGCCCACCAGCAATCCTGCCGCGAAGACTGCGAAGCTTCCGATCACCGACGCTGCCACGAAGCCGGGGTGCCAGACCACCTTCCAGTCTGTCGTGGCCACGGTGCCGAACATGAGGCAGGGCAGGGCGAGCCAGACGACGAAGCGGTTGAGTTCCCGGCTTGCCGCTTCCCCCATAAGCCCGGCCTTGCCGGCCAGATAACCGGCGAGGATGATCAGGAAGACGGGAAGGATGATGAGGGCGGTGGAGAGCATGGCTGCCCGCCTAAATGTTTCGGCTGCGGTTGCCAATGGAGGGTGCGCCGCATAGATGGAGAGCCATGAGGATCAAATCCGTTTTCCACATGCTGACGCTGTTCCTGGCGGGATGCGCCGGGAGCGCCAGCGGTGATTATCCTTCGCTCGCCAGAAGACCGATCGAGTCGCAGAGCAGCGAGATCGCAAGCCCCGCTCCAGCCGAAGTGCAGGAGGATCCCGTCTTGGCGAAGCAGGTCGAGGGCCTTGTGGAAAAAGCGCGGGCGGGAGCAGCAGCCTTTGACGCTGGGCTCCCCAGGGCGCGGCAGCAGGTGGATGCGGCGGCGGGATCCGCTGTCTCAAGCGAAGCCTGGGTGACAGCAGAACTGGCGATCTCCACGCTCGAGAGTAACCGTTATGACAGCGTGTTTGCGCTTGCCAGCCTGGACACGCTCTATGTCAGCCGGATGAATGCGATCGCTGCCGGCGAGGCGAAATCCGGGGGCGATGTCATCGACCGGGCGCGGGCGGATGTGGTCGCCCTGGTGGACCGTCAGAATGACACTCTGGACGCAATGCGGGACCGGTTGGCGACCCCCTGAACGTTCTTTGTCCTGCCGCTAAAAGCAGGAGCAAAAGACGGCTTAGGCAGCAGCGATATAAACCCGGTTCCGTCCATCTGCCTTTGCATCGTACATGGCGGCGTCGGCGGCACGTAGCGCTTCACGGGGGTCTTCATAGGCCGCCACATTGGCGATACCGGCAGAGAAGGTAACCCTGTCCAGCCGCTCGCCCGTCGTCTTGTTGACGAGCGTGCGCTGAGAAAGATCGATTCGCGCGGCGTCCACGATCTCGCAGGCGGCGTTGGTGGCCTGCCCTTCGAACAGCATGACGAACTCCTCGCCGCCATGCCGCGCGACATGACAGGTATCGTTGGAAATGTCGGCAAGCAGCTTGCCAACGAACTTCAGGATGCGGTCCCCGACATCATGTCCGTGCACGTCGTTGATCTGCTTGAAATGATCGATGTCGCAAAAGGCGACGCTGAGCGGCTTGCCGCTGGTCTGCGCGCGCGCGGCGGCCTCCCTGAGAATGGCTTCGAAAGCCCGGCGGTTGGGAAGGCCGGTGAGGTGATCCTGCTCCGCCACCTTGCGGGCATGATCCAGATTCTTCTTGAGCAACCGCGTCTGCTTCTGGCTTTCGCGCATCTGCGCTTCGACGGCGCGGCTCTTGTCGATCATCGATTGCGTGAGAGCGATGAGCTGGCTC
>DATEFI010000188.1:0-3739 GCA_035280705.1 Rhizorhapis sp.
GGTCGGATGCAAATAGACGACTGCGCCGCGCCGGTTCAGCTCCTCATAGACCGGCGCGAAATCCTTGTCGCCGAGATATCGTTTGTCATAGCTCGTCGTCAGGACGACGCCGTCCGCCTTAAGCACGTCGAGCGCATAGGCTATTTCCGCCAGGCTCCCCTCGGTGTCCGGCAGCGGTATCGTCGCGAAAAAGCCGAAGCGCTTTGGATGCTTGCGCACGGCGTCCGCTGCGAATTCGTTGACTTCGCGGGCCAGACTCCTCGCTTCCGCCGGATCGCCGAACCAGCTACCGCTCCAAAGCGACAGGATCGCCCGCGTCACCCCGGCATCGTCCATCACCTCCAGCGACTGTTCCGGAGACCATGACAGCTCCGTGAAGCTTCCCGCCCCGGCCCGCAGCGTGCTCCCCTTCTTCGCCGCGAATGTTGGCGACATCAGATGATGATGTGTGTCGACGACACGTCCGCCGGTCGTGGCGATCGCCGATGCGTTTTCGGAGAGGGAGACACCGGTGTCGTTCCCTGCTGCGCCAGCCGCCATAATCATCTCCTTGCGATCCATCATGAACATGTCCTCCGTTGGACGGCGAGAAATCAAATCAACTCTTGTGATTTCTAATATTCACGAACCCGATTGGGGCGTTTCGGAATGTATATAGATGATATTTGAGTATAAGTGATGGCGCACTCTAGATGCGGGTATATCATTTGAACATATTCTCTTTATTATTAAAAGACGGTAGCGGGTTGTTGAGGATTTCACGATGTCATCGGATACACAAATCGCGGCCGAGCAGGGACCCGCGATCGAGGGTCAGGAGGGACTGGGCACTGGTCCGCTGGACGCGCGGCCTTATTTCGAGCCTGGATACCACGAACTCGAGAAGGAGCGAATCTTCTCGAAGAGTTGGCTGCTGGTGGGCAGGATCGAGGAGATCCCGCCGCGCAAGGGCTTCATCGTGCGAGAGATAGAGGTGCTGAAGGCATCGATCATCCTTGTGCGCGACGACGGCGGCGCCACGGTTCGCGGTTTCTACAATCAATGCAAGCACCGCCTGAACAAATTAGTGTGGGAGGAGCGCGGCTCCGGCGGCGCATTCGTCTGCAACTACCATGGCTGGACCTACGACCGTCAGGGCGAGCTTCGCAATATGATCGACGAGGAGGGTTTCCACGGCCTCGATCGAAAAGCCTGCGCGCTCACCCCGGTGCACGTCGACACCTGGAACGGCTTTATTTTCGTCAATCTGGATCCCAACCCCGAGCAGGGGCTGATGGATTTTCTCGAGGAGATTCCTCGCCTCACCGAAGGATATGACTTCGAGCGCCTTTCGGCGGCGGTCCATAGCGAGGTGCCCCTGGAGACCAACTGGAAGAACCTGAACGACGGCAACGCCGAGGCATACCATGCCATTTGGCTGCACCGCGCCGGGCTGGGCTCTCCGTACGCCAAGATCGACATTCCCGAGAACCCCAGCAACAAGGCGGCCGCGATCAGGATGTGGAAGCGGCACCGCATGAACTCTGTGGCTCGCATCGAAACGCGCCCCATACGCGCTCCCGAAATGTTTGGCTTGATGGCGCAATCGGCCAAGCTGCTTCCCACTGGCGGCAGTCTGCATCATACGAACTTGCCTCCGCCTTCCGGAGCCAATCCGTTCGACGTCGAGAACTGGGTCTTCGACATTTACTTCATATGGCCCAACATGCTTCTTATGATGTCGCGTGATCATTATCACACCTACATCTTCTGGCCCGTCGACGCGAATACCAGCAAGGTTCGTATCACGATGTATTATCCACAGCCGACATCGGCAGGTGAGCTTTTTGCCCGCGAGACCTTTCTGCAGCATAACAGATATATTGTTAGCGAGGACTTTCGGGTCGCGGAGGAAAGTCAGAGAAGCCTTGATACGGGCATCGGAAAGCAGATGTGGCTGCACGATTCCGAAATATTGATCAGATTTTTCCATAAGGTGTACCGCGAAGAGCTTGGCCTTGGTGCTGAGGACGCGGCGTCACGTGAGAGCAAATAAAATGAGCCTATTGCCAAATCAATTTTCAGATCTGGAAAGTAGATTTGAAGGCTGGATACTTTCGACCGATGGCGAGCGCGTTCGGCGGCGGATGGCAGCCACGCTCCCCGAGGCGAGGGAATTCTATGATGCGGTGGCACCGCGTGTCCCGGAGCTGCTGAGCTATATCGACGGATTTCCCATCGACGATCTCCCCGAGGATGCCAAAAACACTTGGTATCTTCTGGCAAGCTTCATCCAGGCCGCCATGGCGGTCGAGCTCTGGCGCGATACCTTGTTCAAATACGGACTGGATGAAACCAGAAACAGAAGGCTCAACCTCCACAATAGCCATCCGCTGCTTTGATATATCGCAGATGAGTTGACGAGAGGCATCTGCGATGGACCTATCTCGCCGCTCGGCCGCGTGGACCATTTTCCTGCTGATGGCGGTTTCCGCATCGAGCTTCGTCGACCGCGGCGTGCTTGGTCTCGTCGCCCAGCCGATCAAGCTGGAGCTGGGACTAAGCGATACGCAACTCGGCCTTCTAGGCGGCCTGGCCTTCGCACTGTTTTTCACGGTGGCGAGCCTTCCCATTGCCAGGATCGCCGAGCGGCGAAGTCGCGTGGCGGTGATAGCCTTTTGTCTGTCGATCTGGTCGATGATGACCGCGCTTTGCGGCTTTGCGGTCCATTTTTGGCAGCTTTTCATTCTGCGGATGGGGGTGGGTGTTGGCGAAGCGGGCTGTTCCCCGGCCACCTTTTCCCTTCTTTCGGATCGCTATCCCCAGCATAAGCGTGCGACGATTTTTTCTGTGGTCGCCTCCGGCGCCGCGATTGGCAGCATGGTCGGTGCCTTCCTTGCCGGGTGGGTCGCGCATAATTTCGGTTGGAGGATTGCCTTCATCGCCGTGGGCATACCGGGATTGCTGCTGGCGTTGATTTTCTTCACGACCGTCGGGGAGCCGTCGAGGGGTAGCTTCGACGCTCCTCATACGCGCGATCAGGCGACGCCCAGCTTCCGCGTCGTCCTACAGACGTTGTTGGCGAAAAGGGCCTATTGGCACGTTGCAGCGGGCTTCGCTCTCGTTGGTTTCGCGACCAACGGCATCGGACTGTTCATGTCGCCTTTTCTGGTCCGACAATATGGGCTCAACCTGTCCCAAATAGGCTTGATAATCGGGATCGTTCAGGGCTTGGCGGCGATATTCGGGACCGCGGGCGGCGGCATTCTCACAGGTCGGTTGGGCCGAATCGATCAGCGCTGGTACGGCTGGGGGCCCGGCCTTGGGCTATTGATCGCGGCTCCGGCATTCATATTGGCTTTTCACCAGCCATTCTGGCTGGGTGCGGCCGCGCTGATTTTGTTGGGCACGATTTGTTCGTTATTTTACATCAGCCCAACTTTCAGCGTCAGCCAGAATATGGTCCCGTCGCGGATGCGGGCGACCGCGATCGCCATTCTGATGCTCGGCAACAATCTCCTGGGCACAGGCGGGGGGCCTGTATTCATGGGATGGGCCAGCGATAGCTTCGCCACCAGAGCATTTGGCGCGAGCAATTACCTCGAGGTCTGCGGGCAGGAGGGCGCCGCGATAGCCGCGGAGGCCTGTGCCGCGGCGTCGAGGGCAGGCCTGCAATCGGCTTTGTCCGTCTGTGCCCTGTTCTACCTGTGGGCGGCATTCCACTATTTTCTGGCGACGCGCACGTTGCGACGAGATCTCG
>DATEFI010000189.1:0-2407 GCA_035280705.1 Rhizorhapis sp.
CAGGTCGCGAGATTGTCGTGCAGCATGGCGTCCAGAGGACGCGCAAGCGGCACCTGGTCCTCACCAAAGCGGCCCGCGACCCCCAGACCGGCTTGCTCGCTTATATCCGACACAGGGGCCGGGACGATGCCTTGCCGCTCCAGCGCAATGCGCAGCGCATTGCTGAGCGGATGCCGGCTCGCCATGGCAAGGCCAAGGATGATGGCCTTGTCTTCATCCGAGAAGGCATGAAGATTGACCGGTTCCGGCCGCCCGAGCGTCAATGTGCCGGTCTTGTCGAAGATCACCTGATTGGCCTCGGACAGCCGCTCCAGCGCGGAGCCGTCCTTGATCAGCACGCCGCGCCGCATGAGGGCCGCCGAAGCCACGATCTGGGCGGCAGGCACCGCAAGCCCAAGAGCGCAGGGACAAGTGATGATGAGCACCGCCGAAGCGATCAGAAGCGAGTGGTGCCAGCCTGCCCCAACCATCATCCAGCCGGCAAAGGACAGCGCCGCGAGCAGATGGACGGCGGGCGCATAGAATTGCGCCGCGCGGTCGGCGATGCGGACATAGCGGGATTTTGACTGCCCGGCTTCCTCCATCAATCTCGCAATGTCGGCAATGGCGGTATCCTGCCCGGCGGCAGTGACCCTTACGACCACCGGCGCGCCCAGGTTCAGCGTACCCGCATGGACCTGATGCCCTGCCTTCACCAGTTGAGGCGCACTTTCCCCCGTCAGCAAGGACAGGTCGAAGGACGTGCTGCCTTCAATGACGACGCCGTCGGCGGCCAGCCGTTCGCCAGCGGCAACAAGCATCTCCATGCCCGGCTGCAGATCGGCCGCATCGGTCCAGCGCGTGCCCTGCCCTCCCCTCACCAACGCACCGGGGGCCGTTTGCCTCAGCAGCGCCGCCACCCCATCGCGCGCCCGGTCGCGCATGACGCTGTCCAGCCACCGGCCTGCCAGAAGGAAAAAGAGCAGCATGACCGCGCCGTCGAACCAGGCATGGGGTCCGCCAATGATCGTTTCATACAGGCTGATCGAAGTGGCGAGAAGCACGCCGATGGAAATCGGCACGTCCATGTTGGTCCGCCTGCGGCGCAATGCGGCCAGGGCCGATGCGAAGAAAGGCCGTCCCGCATAAGCGACCGTCGGCAAGGCGATGATGGCCGACAGCCAGTGAAAAAGAGCGCGCGTCGGCCCTTCTGCTCCCGACCAGACGGAAACGGAGAGCAGCATGACGTTCATCGCCGCAAAACCCGCCACCGCCATGCACTTCAGCAGCGAACGGCTTTCGGCATTTTCCTGCTCCGCCACGATTGCGGTGATCGGTTCGGCTTCGAAGCCCAGGGCAGCGATCGCGGCCTTCAGCGCCGGTAAGTCCATATCGGGCAAATGGTCGATACGGACGCGCTTGGCGGTGAAGTTCACCCTGGCCGCGATGATGCCGGCGAGCTGTGGCAAGCCATTTTCCAGCTTGGAGATGCAGCCTGCGCAGCGCAGATTGGGCACCGCGAAGACGCTTTGCTCGCAAGGCGCATAGGCCTGCCCGGCTGGCAAGGGCGCGTTCATTGCAGTTCCTCGATCAGCCGCTTTTCATGCGCGCCCGACATGATGGTGAAATGGACAAACCATCGCCCGCGACGCAGAGGCGCCGCCGCGACATAGTGGCCGGGCCCGACTTCCTTGAAGCCGATTGCCTGCTCCGGCGCGCGGCCCAGCGGGTGGATGGCGACGGCCCCGATGACCGCGCCGGTCAGCGCCTTCTCCTTGCTGGCCGCGCCGCTGGAAAGACGGAGATCGATCCTGCGTTCCGCATCGAGCCCGATCTGCTCACGCCAGCCCATGGCTTTCTGCTCTCTGGCCTGTTTCAGCCAGCCGTTGAACTGCTGGCTCGCCACATAGCTGTTGTCGACCACGGTGCCGCCGAAGCTGCCCGAGGCAATCACTGCCATCAGGACATTGACCGCCACTACCGTCCCTAAAAAGGCGATCATGATGAGGGTGATGTGGCGGCCGGTAAACGGCGCTTGGAGCTTCTGCGTCATTGGCTGGCCTCCGGACGTTCGAAATGGGTCTCATCGCTGCTCGATCCGCCCTCGCGATCGAGGGCGCGGACAGTGAAGGCAAAATCGGTGCGTTGCGGCCCCTCGGCGGGAAGGGCGATATAGACGCGGCTTTTGGCCACGCTGTCGGCGGGAACCGTGACCCGGACGCTGCGTGCGGCCTGTTCCCGGCTTTCCCCCTCGGCCCAGAGAACCGCCCCAGGCAGACCGGACAGACTTATTTCCATGTCCCGCGGACGGGCTTCCATGTTGCGGATCTTCACCGTGTAATTGTTGCGGACCGATCCGTCGGACAGGCGCACATAGAGCGGATTGCGGTCCTGAAGCGCGCTGATGTCAAGCCGGGTCCGGGCGCTG
>DATEFI010000190.1:0-3099 GCA_035280705.1 Rhizorhapis sp.
ACCTTATAGTTGATCTTTTCATTGCGCAGATCGGCCTCCACCCGGATGCCGGCGCCCTTGAGCTTCTCCACCACCTCAAGCGCATAGCCATCGGCATCGGACACGATGGTCGCAACCACGGCCTGCACCGGCGCCAGCCAGAGTGGGAACTTGCCCGCATAATGCTCGATCAGAATGCCGATGAAGCGCTCATAGGAACCGAAGATCGCCCGGTGCAGCATGACTGGCCGGTGCTTCTCCCCATCCTCGGCAATATAATGGGCATCCAGCCTATCGGGGAGCACGCGGTCCGACTGGATCGTGCCGACCTGCCAGGTACGCCCGATGGCGTCGGTCAAATGCCATTCCAGCTTGGGCGCGTAGAAGGCGCCCTCGCCAGGCAGTTCCTCCCAGCCATATTCGGCTGTATCAAGCCCCGCCGCGGCAACTGCATCGCGCAGCTCCGCCTCGGCCTGGTCCCACATCTCGTCCGAGCCGAATCGCTTGTCCGGCCGCAGCGCCAGCTTGATCGAATAGCCTTCAAAGCCGAGCTGCTGATAGATGCGGTCGGCCAGCGCACAGAATTTCCGCACCTCGTCGACGATCTGGTCTTCGCGGCAGAAGATATGTGCATCGTCCTGCGTGAACTGGCGCACCCGCATCAGGCCGTGCAGCGCGCCATGCGGCTCATTGCGGTGGCAGCAGCCATTTTCATAGATGCGCAAGGGCAGGTCGCGATAGCTTTTGATGCCCTGCTTGAAGATCAGGACATGCGCCGGGCAGTTCATCGGCTTCAGCGCCATCCAGTCCGCCTCGCCCGAAATGACCGGCCCTTCGTCCTCGACATTGGGCACTTCGTCGGGGATGACGAACATATTCTCGCGATATTTGCCCCAGTGGCCGGACTGCTCCCATTGGCGCGCGTCCATGATCTGCGGCGTCTTGACCTCGCGATAGCCCGCTCCGTCGATCGCGCGGCGCATATAGGCCTCCAGCTCGCGCCAGACCATATACCCCTTGGGATGCCAGAAAACGCTGCCATGCGCCTCCTGCTGAAGGTGGAACAGGTCCATCTCCTGCCCCAGCTTGCGATGGTCGCGCTTGGCGGCTTCCTCAAGCCGCGTCAGATGGGCTTCAAGCTGCTTCCGGTTGAGCCAGCCCGTGCCATAGATGCGCGATAGCATCGCGTTCTTCTGGTCGCCGCGCCAATAGGCCCCCGACACCCGCGTCAGCCTGAAGGCTTGCGGGTCGAGCTTGCCCGTAGAGGCCAGATGCGGCCCCCGGCACATGTCGAACCACTCCCCGCCCGACCAGTAAACGGAAATGTCCTCGCCCTCGGGAAGCTCAGCCGCCCATTCGGCCTTGAACGTCTCGCCTGCCGCCTTCCAGCGGGCGATCAGATCCTCCCGCGCCCACACTTCGCGGCGAAGCGGCTTGTCTGCGGCAATGATCCGCCGCATTTCCTCCTCGATGGCGGGCAGGTCCTCTTCGGTAAAGGGCCGGTCCTTGGGCGCGAAGTCATAATAGAAACCGTCCTCGGTCGCCGGACCGAAGGTGATCTGCGTACCCGGAAACAGTGCCTGGACCGCCTCCGCCAGCACATGCGCGAAATCGTGCCGCGCCAGTTCCAGCGCGTCCGCCTCGTCCCGGGCGGTCACCAGCGCCAGGTCGGCATCGCTCTCGAGCGGACGGCCGAGGTCGCGCAATTCGCCGTCGACCTTCGCCGCTATGGCCGCCTTGGCGAGGCCCGGTCCGATGGCAGCGGCAATATCCGCCGGGGTGGTGCCGGGCGCGACTTCGCGCACGCTACCATCGGGAAGGCGGATTTTAAGCATCTGCGTCACAATTGACTTTCAACTTCTTGGTGTGATGTCCACTTTTGGTTGACGATACGCCTTGTCTGCCGACGGCGCCCAAGTCAAGGCGCAGGTGCAGGCGAATGCATGGAGCAGAAGGAGTTGATATGAGGTCCAATGTATTTTGAACCCGGCCGGACCCCGCCTGACAAGATCACCGCCATCATCCTGGCGGGAAGCAGGCCGGGCGGCGATCCCATGGCGAAGGCGGCTGGGGTCGCACTGAAGGCGCTTGTTCGCGTGGGGGGAGAGACCATGCTTTCCCGCGTCGGGCGGACCCTTGCCTCCCATCCCCGCATCGGGCGGCTATTGGTGCTGGCGCAGGATACGGACCTGCTGAAGCAGCATGAAGACAGCGGTTGGATGACCGCCGATCCGCGCATTGCCTTTGTCACCAGCGGCTCGGGCATCAGCAGTTCCATTGCTGCTGTGCTGGCGGGCGGCAACTACCCCATTCTGGTGACGACAGCCGACAATGCGCTGCTGACCTCCGCCATGATCGACAGCTTCATCGCCGGAACGCCCGGTGCCGACGTCGCGGTGGCAATGGTCGAAAGGCGCGTGCTGTTGGCCCGCTATCCCCAATCAAGGCGGACCTGGCTCAAATTCCGGAGCGGCTGGTGGTCGGGGGCCAATCTCTTCTGGTTTGCCAATGACAAGGCGAAGCCGCTGCTAACGCTCTGGCAAAGCGTCGAGCAGGACCGCAAGAAAGGCATGAAGATAGTGGGTGCCTTTGGCCCGCTGCTACTGCTCGGCGCTGCCTTGAGGCTGCTGACCATCGATCAGGCGGTGGCGATGGCAGGCAGGCGCTTTGGCCTTTCGGCACGGATCGTGGTCATGCCCCAGGCGGAGGCATGCATCGACGTCGACAAGCCTGGGGATTTGGAACTGGCCGAAGCGATATTGCGGGAGCGGCTGCCGGTCTAGGATCGCATTATACCGTCGCCCCTGCGCCGGCAGGGACGATGGTATAGTTATTCAGGTGGTCCCTCACCTGTAATAGTAGGACTGGTCGAAATCCCGTCTCCGTCCGCTGAAGATCGATCTGTTGAGCACGGTCCCGACAAGCGGGATCGCCTCCATCAGCCGTAGCGCCTCCCGCACTTCCTCGGCGCGGGTCTTGCCTTCCTCGACGACCATCGCGACGCCGTCCAGATGCTGGGCAAAGAGCAGGATGTCGTCCACCACCAGCACCGGCGGCGTATCGATGATGATGATCGGATCGTCGCCGCGAGCGCGCAGGGTGGAAAGCAGTTGCGGCAAA
>DATEFI010000191.1:0-3095 GCA_035280705.1 Rhizorhapis sp.
TGGGCGGATCGTCTCCGACCGGAATCAAGTCGATATTCATTTCAAGCAAATCCTGTCTGTATCAGTGTTTCAGCCGCTCGCCTTCAGGAGCAGGTCGATGCCGCTTTCACCCTCGCCTATTTTTTGCAGGTGCGGATAAACGAGTCCGCCCGAATATTGAAGTTCAATATTGCGAAATTTATCGCCCGAGCGCACCAGCAGCACAATTGGACTTTTGCGCCCCTTATTATCCGAAATGGCGGCTTTGATTCGTTCGGCGGAATAGGCGGTGCCATTGACGGCGATGACGTTCATCCCGACCGCGAGGCCGGCGTCGAAGGCGGGGCTGTCCCACACAATGGCTGTCACTTCCCCCGACTTGGAAAGATTGAGACCCGGTCCAAAGCTCAGGTCCACTGCTCCTGTCCGGTCCTCGCCATGCTTGACGGTGCTGTTGGGCTGATCGGTGTAAGCCAGACGATAGCCGCCCTTGGCAAAGCCGCCCTTGGGGGCTTCGCCATTGGTCTGGCTGACCCGGCTGCGGAGAAAGCCCGCCCAGTCATAGGGCGCTATGCTGTTCAGCGCCGCTGTCACAGCATCAAAATCATAAGTGGAGACGCCCCAGTCCCCGTCGCGGCCGCCGAAAAAGACTTTGGCGAAGTCATTCATCGACTTGCGGCCCCGGGTGAGTTCCCGCAACAGGCCGTCGACCTCCAGCCAGATCAGCAGCCCCTCATTATAATAGTCCTCCGACCGCTGCCAGCTTGTCCAGGGCTTTGGCCTGCGGGCAGAGATGATGGGGTCATAGGTCGTATCCTCGAGCGGTCGCCATTCGCGGCCCTTGCGCTGGTCCAGCCCGGCCGCAATGGCAGCGATGGCGTCGAGCGTCTGTTCCTTGCTGTAGAGGCCCGAACGGGCGCCCAGAACATAGCCCCAGAATTGCGTCTGTCCTTCATAGACCCAGAGCAGGCTATCCTGCATCGGCGTCCTGAAGTCCGGGGTCCAGATGCCCTGCGGCCGCCGGTATTTGCCGTTCCAGCTATGGACCAGTTCATGCGGCAAGAGGTTCCGCCGTCCCGGGCCCTTGTCCCAGCCGGTGAAATATTCGCGGTCAACGCTGTTCTCCGAGCTGCGATGATGCTCCAGGCCAATGCCGCCGAGCTGATCCGTCAGCGCGAGCAGGAATTCGTAGCGGTCATAATGTTCCGTCCCGAACAGCGCGCGGGCTTCCTTGACCAGGCGCTTGTGGGCGTCGATCTGGGCGTTGGTATAGACAAGGTCGCCCGCCTCGTCCGCCACCATGTTCAGGCGGACTTTCGGCGTCAGCGCCACGCTCTTGAAATGGCGGCCGGCAAAGACCGGCGAATCGATGAGCGTGTCATAATCCGTTGTTTCATAAGTGATGGTCGCGCCGGACGTGCTCGCCGGGCGAAGCGCGGTTGCCGCCTGCCAGCCCGCGGGGTAAGTGACGCTCGCCTGTATCGGGATGTTACGGACATAATAGCCCGCGGGATAAAGCGAAACCGATGGCCATTGCAGATTCAGCATCGAGGGGGTGACGACGATCCGCCCCTGGTCCTCTTCCGTCGCGGAGACGAACTGGAATTCCAGGTTCAACTCCCTTGCGCCCTGCGGCACCTCCAGATGGAAGGCGAAGACGTCGACTGGATCGCGCGTCCAGGGCACCGGCTTGCCGCCCGCGCTGATCTTCAGTCCGGTGAGCTTGTCGACCTGCCCGCGCGGCCCGTGATTGCCGGGCAGCCATTCGGGATAAAGCAATGTCATGGGTCCTGCCGAAGCGACGGGAATGACCTGGCGTATGCGGAAGATATTCTGGCCGATGTCCGTCGCATCGACCATCAGCCGCATGGTGCCGGGATAGGCTATGTCCTGCGCGGCGGGGATGGTCTCGGTGATGGGTTGAGCCGTGGGCTTGCTGTTCTGGGCGGAAGCGGGAGCGATAAGGAGGGCGGCGATGGTTAAGGCCGGCGCAAGACGCATACGGTTTTTCTCCGTTTTGTTTCTGCGCGCAGAATGACGAGGCAGAGAGATGAGGTCCAGCAAACAATTTCGTCGTCCTTGCGAAGGTGACATGTCCGCCTGACGGGAACTGAAGCATTCCACTTTCGCCAAAATGCCGCTAGACGCGCTCCGATGAGCAGGATCGAGACACCCCGCCCAATACGCGGCACGCAGGACATGATCGGTGAAACGCAGGCGCGCTTTGCCCATGTGATGGGCGCCTTCGAGCAGGTGCGCCGCCTGTACGGTTTTCAGCGTGTCGAGGTGCCGGTGTTCGAAGCGACGGCGGTTTTCGCGCGGTCGCTGGGTGAGACCACGGATGTCGTGTCGAAGGAAATGTACACCTTCCCCGACCGGGGCGGCGACAGCCTGACGCTCCGCCCGGAATTCACCGCGGGCATTGCGCGCGCCTATCTCACCGAGGGCTGGCAGCAATTCGCGCCGCTCAAGATTGCCGCGGCCGGTCCCGTCTTCCGTTATGAGCGTCCGCAAAAGGGCCGCTACCGCCAGTTTCACCAGATCGATGCGGAGATCATTGGCGCGGCGGAGCCCGCCGCAGACATAGAGCTTCTGGTTTTCGCCGATCAGCTGTTGCACGATCTTGGTATCGCAGACGGCGTGACGTTGCAGCTCAATACGCTTGGCGATGCGGCGACGCGGGAAGCCTGGCGCGCCGCGCTGATCGATCATTTTGAGGCGCACCGGGCGGAGCTTTCCGAGGATAGTGTCGAACGCCTGACGCGAAATCCCCTCCGCATCCTTGACAGCAAGGACCCGCGCGACCGCCCTGCCGCCGATAGCGCGCCGGACATCGACGCATTTCTGACGAGCGAAGCCGCCGACTTTTTCGCGAAGGTGACGCAAGGGCTCGATGCGGCGGGCGTGCGATGGACGCGCAATGCCCGGCTGGTGCGCGGGCTCGACTATTACCGCCACACGGCCTTCGAATTCGTGACCGACCGGCTGGGCGCGCAGGGAACGGTGCTCGCCGGTGGCCGCTATGACGGCTTGATAGAGGCGTTGGGCGGCCCCGAAACGCCGGGCGTCGGCTGGGCGGCAGGCATCGAACGGCTGGCCATGCTGATCGAGACGCC
>DATEFI010000192.1:0-2455 GCA_035280705.1 Rhizorhapis sp.
ATATAGCATAAGGGAATCGTACGCCATGAAGATTCATGTCACGGGACTCCGCGGTATTCCCGGCGTGATGGGCGGCGTCGAAAGCCATTGCGAGGAGCTTCTGCCTCGCGTGAAGGCACGTAATGCTGACCTGGACATCACAATCCTATGCCGGGCTCCCTATGTAGGAGAGGGCGCTCGCACCTATAGAGGGCTGGTTCTTGAGCCATTGCCCTCGCCAAAATCCAAATCGCTCGAAGCCATTGTGGCGACGTTTATCGCCATACTATACGCCTGGTTCAGGCGTGCGGACGTGGTGCACATCCATGCCATCGGTCCGGGGCTGCTGGCGCCTTTGGCCCGGCTGCTCGGGCTTCAGGTGGTCGTGACCCATCATGGCGCCGATTATGAGCGCGCCAAATGGGGCGCCCTCGCAAAGCTTGCCCTGCGGCTCGGCGAACGGTCCGCGCTCATCTGGGCTCATCGCGTGATCGCCGTATCGCCCTCGCTCGCGAGCAGCCTGAAGGCTGTTTTCCCGTCGCAGGCCTACAAGGTCTCCTACATTCCCAATGGCACGCCGCGCCTGCCGCGCGTGGAGCGCGATCCGGTCGAGGTGCTCAGGGAACTCGGCCTCAGGTCCAAGGAATATGTGCTGGCGGTAGGCCGGCTGGTTCCCGAGAAGGGCTTTGACGATCTTATCCACGCCTTCCTTGCCAGCAGCCAGCCTGACGGCCGCAAGCTGGTAATAGCGGGCGGTGCGGATCATGAGACGGAATATGTACGCGCTCTTCGCGCCAAGCAATGCGACCGTGTGGTGTTCGTCGGGATGCAGCCGCGCGAGGTGCTGAAGTGCCTTTACGACCACTGCACCCTGTTCGCCATGCCGTCCTATCATGAAGGTCTTCCGATCGCGGCACTGGAGGCAGCATCCTGCGCGGCGCCCATGATCCTCAGCGACATTCCCGCCAACCGGGATCTGGGGTTGAGCGTGGACCGGTATTTTCCCGTTGGGGATCGGGACAGGCTCGCCCATATGCTCGAGAAGGCATATGATCCTATCGAGGCCGAGGCGCAAATGGTGCAGCGGAAGTTCGATTGGGACAGGTCAGCCGACAGCACCGCGAAGATTTACCACAGCTTCCGGCCAGCTTCTCCCGTGGCCGTCCGCCCGAAACGGCGGGTCGGCACCGGGCTCGTAGAATAGGCGGGTGACAGCAGGCGTGCGGAAAAAAGCCCTGTTTATCATCAATTCGCTCGCAGGGGGTGGGGCGGAGCGGGTGATGACGACCCTTTTGCAAGGATCGGCGCCCTGGCGCGATCGTTTTGACATCGCGCTTGCCCTGCTCGACGAGGAGGAAGCCGCCTATGATCCGCCCGCCTGGATCAAGACCTTCCGGCTCGATTGCGGCGGCAGCCTGCTTGCGAGCCTATGGCGAACAAGGCGGCTCGTGGGACAGCTCAGGCCCGATGTGACGGTTAGTTTCCTGACGCGTTCCAATGCGGCCAATGTCCTGGCCACGGCCGGGCGGCCGACAAAATGCCTGATCAGCGAGCGCGTGAATGCCTCCGCGCATCTCAACCATGGCCTGCCCGGCTTGGCAGCGCGCATATTGGTGCGGATGACCTATCCCCACGCCGACCATGTGATTGCGGTCTCACAGGGCGTGGCGCTGGATCTCGAACAGAATTTCGGCGTGAAGCCGGACAGGGTTTCGGTTGTCGCCAATCCGATCGATCATATGCGGATAGCGGAAATGTCCGCTGCGCCTTCCCCCGTGCCGGTAAAGGGCGACTATGTCGCCGCCGCCGGACGGCTGGTGCCCAACAAGAATTTCTCCATGCTCATCGACGCCTTCGCCCGCGCCGGCCTTCCCGCTTCATTGGTGATCCTGGGCGAAGGGCCGCTCCGCGGCGCGCTGGAGGAACAGATTGAGCGGCTGGGGCTTGCCGGAAAGGTGTTGTTGCCCGGCTTCATCGAAAATCCCTTCGCAGTGCTGAAGCGGGCAAGCCTGTTCGCCTTGCCTTCCAATGCAGAGGGTTTTCCCAATGGCATGGTGGAGGCAATGGCTTGCGGACTGCCGGTGGTGGCCGCCAATTGTGCCTCCGGTCCCTCCGAGATCCTGCTCGACCGGGCGCGGGAGGATGTTCATGGCATCGTCCATGGCCCCGCAGGCGCGGTCGTTCCGCAAAATGATCCAGAGGCATTTGCCGAGGCATTGCGGTCTGTCTTCGATGCCCTCGACCGCGAGAGCAGGGGCGCTGCGGCGCTCGAACTATCACAGCAGTTCAGCGTTGAGCGCACCGCCGCGCGCTATTGGAAGACCATAGAAGGGGCACTGATGACGGCCGGAAGCGCACTCCGTTCGGCCTCGGCTCCGGCAAGCAAACAAAGGGTCAAGGAGCAAAGCTTCTGAACAAGATGACGCCCATCACCCAGGAACTGGGGAAGCCGCACAGCCGGGGCTGCGCGCGAAGC
>DATEFI010000193.1:0-4484 GCA_035280705.1 Rhizorhapis sp.
GGACCAATTCTGTGATATTGCTGCCACGCTGAAGTAAAATAGTTCGCGCGGCTGGTAAAAATCCGCTATACCGAATCCTATGCCGCTTGCTTTTGCGGCGGGTATGGTGTGACTTTCGTCCGTCAGCATATCCTCATTCGGTTTGGACGAAGCGAAAGTGATTAACAGGGCATGAGTTTTGACAGAGGTCGCCGCGGCGGGCGCGGCAAGGACAAGCGAGACGGTTTCGGCGACGAAAGTTACGGCGGTTATTCGGATCATGGCGGCGGCCGCTACGGCGGCGGGTTCGGAAATGATCGGGGTTTTGGCGGCGGTTTTGGTGACCGCGGCGGATTCGGTGGAGATCGCGGCGGTTTCGGCGGTGGCGGTGGCGGCGGCTTCGGCGGCCCACGCGGCGGTGGCGGCGGCGGACGCGGGATGCCGGCCCAGGTAGTGGGCGAAGGCAAGGGCGTCGTAAAATTCTTCAATGGCCAAAAGGGCTTCGGCTTCATCGTCCGGGACGATGGCGGCGAGGACGTGTTTGTGCACATCAGCGCAGTCGAGCAGGCTGGGCTTACCGGCCTGGCGGAAGGACAGCCGCTGGAATTCACGCTGGTCGATCGCGGCGGCAAGGTTTCGGCCACTGACCTCAAGATCGAGGGCGAACCGCTGCCGGTGACGGAACGCGCGGCGCCTGCTCCACGGGAGCGCGGCGGCTTCGGCGGCGGCGCCGGTGGCGATCGTAGCCCGCAGCGCCAGCTGACCGGAGAGAAGGCGAGCGGCACCGTAAAGTTCTTCAATGCCATGAAGGGTTTCGGCTTCATTCAGCGTGACGATGGCCAGCCGGATGCCTTCGTGCACATCAGCGCTGTGGAACGTGCTGGAATGAGCGCGCTCAATGAAGGCGACAGGCTTGATTTCGAACTGGAAGTCGATCGCCGCGGCAAATATGCAGCGGTAAATCTTCAGCCGAAGCAGGACTGAAACCGCGCTACAAGCGGATCGTTACGGAATAAAGCCGGGCCTGTTGGTCCGGCTTTATTTGTTCTGATCTGTCTTCATCGCTACTTTAGGAAATATTTACCATCTTCCCTTATCCCGCTGAGAAGGAGTAGATGGCATGAATGCACCTGGCGCTTCCTTTGCGGGAGGAGAGCAGAACCTGGCAAGGCTTTCAACCGAAGCGCTGGAAATGCGTGTCCGGCTATACAATGCCGACGGCGGACTGGAGCGAGGGCTTCGTCTTCTTTGGTCGGAATGTTCCGATATCATCATGGAAACGGCCGCAGAAGTCTGGAAACGGGAATTCGAACAGCCCGATCGCATGAATATTCCGGTGGAATATCGCAACGCCTGGCTCGACAAGGCGCTGGAAAGCACCAGAACAAAATATACCAAACCCCTCAACAGCGACTGGGTAATGGCGGTAGCCAGGCCCTCGCGCTATTTTTTCCGTTTCGGCATAACCAGCCCGCTTATCGCCCGCGCATTTGCTGATTTGGCGGCAGCGACCGGGATCAAGCTTCGGGCGAGATTCCAGAACGACGTGGAAAAATTGGCGCTTCTCTTTCCCGTTCTGCATCGCGCGACCTATTGCGAGCTGGAAATCCTGGTTGCGGAAATCACACAACTGGAAAGGCAACAGGCGGCTGAGGAGCGGGGCAAGGCGGGCGAAAGCTTTCGTCGCGACGTGGCGAGCCAATTGGAGGTCGCTTTAGAGGATTCGGAACGTTTGCGTCTTGAAACGGCAGCCGCGAGCGATGCGGCGCGGATGACGCTTTCCCGCGCATCCGAGGTTGCGATGGCGGCGCAACAATCTTCAATGTCAATGTTGGACGCGGCCCGCACTGCCGCTGGGCTCGCCCAGGCGATCGCCGAGGTTGAACAGGAGGTCGGCAAGACCAACAGCATTTTCACTGAGGCAGCCGTCCAATCTGCAGAAGCCGTGCATAACAGCCGCCATCTGTCCGGCGAGGTTCAATCAATCGAATCCATATTGGGCTTCATCCGTGACATTGCCGGCCAAACCAATCTTCTTGCCCTTAACGCCACGATCGAAGCTGCCCGCGCGGGCGATGCCGGCAGGGGTTTTGCGGTCGTCGCGCAGGAGGTGAAGTCGCTCGCCGCGCAGACGGCGCGGGCGACCGATGACATCGCCACCAAGATCATGGCCATTCAGTCCGCGACTCATCAGGCAGTGAACGCCAATGACATCATTTGCCGGACCATTCAGGCAGTGGAACAGTCGGCGCAGAATATCCGCGAATCGATCGAAAGGCAGAATAATACGGTAACGATGATCGCGGCTTCGGTCGATGAAACCGCCAGGACCGCGGACAGCATTTCTGGAACCATCGCGGCGATTCGCACTGACACGGCGAAAATGACCGAAAACGTGGCCCGCCTTGAGCAAGGCTTTCAGTCGGTGGACCAGCGCCTTTCCGAAATGAAGCGCCGGACAGAGGATTTTGTCACCACTTTGGCGGTCGAGGAATAGGTTCGGCTGCTCCAGCAGCACCAGGTGACGGCGGAATGCGCTGGCCCGGCCATTTTCGTATCGCGCCACTTGCTCCTATTGCGCCTGCTCCCCGTCACCCCTACCTTGTTTCACGCGTGGGACTTGGAGCCAGGAGGTGAGCGACGGCAATGCTCGCGTCGCGCAATTATCCGCCGTCGGCGGGACTTACGCCCTTCATCGCGCGCCATTACGTCTTCGCATCCGATGTCCCTGGCTATGAACTGGCGGACTTTTCACTCCCTGACATGGCCCTTCTCTGCGTCGTGCAGCAAGGGGAATGGGCGACGCAAAGGCCCGGTGGCAATTGGGTGATTGCGTCGGATATCCATTTCTTTGGCCCCGTCAGCCGCTGCTTGCCGGTACGGGTGAAAGCGCCGTTCCAACTGGTCGGCACAGCGTTCCGGCCGAGCGGCTGGCGAGCGCTGTTCGATCGCCCCGCCAGCCAGTTCGCCGACCTCATGCTGCCCGTTGACGAGGTCTGGCCCGGAGGGAACAGACGTCTGCGGGAAATGATCGGCAAGCGCAGTAATCCGCCTGATGTGATCCGCGCATTGGAAGACGAGACCGTGCACCAGTTGAACAGAATTGGAGGCTGGCAAGTGGACGAAGCCATGCGCGCCTTCGAACACATCGCTCAGACCGACAGCACAAGGCAGGTAAAGGACGTCGCGGCTGAGCTGGGACTGTCGCCCCGCCAGTTCGAACGCCATTGCCTTCATTGCTTTGGACATACTCCGAAACTGGTGCTTCGACGCAGCCGCTTTCTGGACATGGCCACTGTATTGCGTGGTTTGGCGAGGCCGAGCGAGGAACAACTCGCCGAGTTGCGCTATTTTGACCAGTCACACCGCAATCGCGAGTTCAAGCAGTTCATCAACATGACGCCTCAACAATTTGTTCAAACCGCCACTCCCTTGTTCACGCCTACCTTGAAGGTACGCCTGATGGGAAATTCCGGCGCAGATATAAACTGACGGCAATAAGGAGAGGCACATGTTCGTGGCGGTCTATTGGTGGCGGGTGCATCCAGGCAAGGAAGAGCAGTTTCGCGAAGCCTGGCGGCGGGGAACAAGGGCCATTACGCGTATTTACGGCTCCTACGGCTCGCGGCTGCACCAAAATGCAGATGGCCGCTTTGTCGGTTATGCCGAGTGGCCCGACGAGGCCACATGGCAAGCCGCATTCGACCGGAAGATGGTTTATGACGACCCAGAAGCACGCGCCATGTTCATTGATGCTGTCGCAGAAGCGCCACCCAATCATGAGCCGGTGTTCACCATGTCCGTAACCGACGACCTTCTGTTGCGCGGCGGAGAGGTGGGGCGGCTTTAGAAGTGGCTGACAGTTCCAGCGATTTGCTGTTTGTTTATGGTTCGCTGCGCCGGACGAGCAGCCATCCAATGGCGGAAATGCTGAGGGCATCCGCCGATCTCTTGGGCGCGGCCTGGGTCAGGGGACAGGTTTTCCGGGTGGACGGGTATCCGGGGCTGATATTGTCGGACGATCCCGAAGACCGGGTGAACGGAGACCTTTTCCGGCTGCACGCCCCCGGTCAGATCCTTCCCCTGCTCGACGGTTATGAGGAATGCAGCGACGAATTCCCCCAGCCCCACGAATATCGGCGCGAACTTGTCCGCTTGTGGCAGGAAAACCATGAAAGGTTGGCCTGGGCCTATATCTATGACCGGCCCGTGGAAGGGCTTGAGCCATGGACCGGATAGGCCGCGGCCAGCTTTTGCAGCCTGTCATTACGCACTTGCAGCATCTGAGCGAAGGCACAGACCGGTTCACCGTTCGCAACTGGACGCCGCAATGAACATATTGTTGCTGGAAAAGGCTGCAAAAAACCTATCCTATTGGGTAGAGCAGCGCTCAAACCTGGCAAATAAGGGGCTATTCAGATGACCGCCAAGACCCGGACGGGAACAAGGTGCTACGAACCGCGTTGGAAGGGCGTTTTCTCAGGGGGTCGCTTCCAATGCGCTTA
>DATEFI010000194.1:0-4904 GCA_035280705.1 Rhizorhapis sp.
GTCTATTCCTATTGGCGCAAGGTGGAGGACCCGGACGGCTCCCGGGGATGGATGCATGTGCGCCTGCTGAGCGATCAGCCAACGGCCATCGTCAGGGGAGGGGTGCAGCCGCTCCGCAAGGCTCCCGACACTGGCGCTCCGGTCCTTTACCGGGCGGAACCCGGAGTGGTGGGGCGAATCTCCGACTGCGAAGATGGCTGGTGCCTGATCGACGTCAATGGCCGCAAGGGCTTCATTGAAGCGGGGCATATCTGGGGCGCAACCAAATAAGCCTATGCAGGGACCACGCATGGAAGGACGCCGCGCCGATTAACTTTCCGCCTGGCCAATTTCCTTCCGCAGGTCCGCAATCAGATCCTGCACCAGAGACAGGCGTCCTTCCTCTTCATCGAGTATCGCGTGGAAGGCGCGCCGTTTATAGGTGGCGGCGGCTCCGGGGGGCAGGTAAACTCCGGCGGGCAGGGTGGATAGCATGATGTCGATCAGGCGATCGGCTCCGTGAAGCCTGCCCCAAAGATAGTCATTTTCCCGATATGCCCTGCTAAAAAATGCTCCGAAGCTATTGAATTCAATGCCTTTCAATGTGGCTTCGGCGCCCCCGAGGCGGATGGTGGTGGCGTCATCCGGGGCGATGCGGTCGACCTTGACGGGATCATATTCGTCCAGGCCCTCACCCTGCAGCAAGGGGAGGGTGGCTATGTCGTAAAAGGGAAAACCCAGATAGGCGAGCAGCATCGCGCGCCGCTCTTCCTTCGGAAGCGCCCACAAGGCTTCGGACACCAGCAACTCGGCCCGGCTGTCCATTTCCCTCAAATTTCTCTGCTGCGACAATAGATCGATTGCAGCCTGAGGTTCGTTGGACACCGCGCGGGCTGCGGCGATCATGGCCGCATCGTAAAAGTCGGCCGTCTCCCGCTCGAGATAGAAGGCCAGCGCCCCATAAATGGCGTCATGAAAGCCCGTGACAGCCTCCTGCGGCGCGCTGCTCTCAATCTCCAGCGTTTCCGCCAGCCGCCGCGCCATGAAACGGAGACGGCGGATACGAAAACCCAGATCATGATTGCGGAAGAACAGGATGACCGCCTCCGATGCGCCGGCGGATATTCCTTCGCCGATCCGCTCAAGTCCCTGTTCGCGAAGCACCTTCCAGATGCAGGAACGGAAAAGTTCGCGCTGCGAGGGGCTGCCGTCGCCGCCCAGGCGAAACAGCAAAGCGGCCATGTCTTCCACAATGCCCGACAGCTTCAAATGCCCATAAGCAGGATAGGCAAAGCCAGCCTGCCGCGCCGCCTGTTCCTGTGCCTTTGCCCGCCAGACGGCAAGGCGCGCAGGGGTCGGCCGGTCAAGGAAAAAGGTGCCGCCAAAGAGAGCCTCCACCTTCTCCTCTATCTCCGGCCTCAGCGCCTCGGTGATGCGGCGCATGCGCCGGATGCGCTTGGAGCGTCCCTCTATGGCTTCCAGGCTGTCCCTGATCGGCTGCTCTCTCGGTATGTCCGACAGGGCGCCGAAAATGGTGCGGAAAAAGCCCGGCAGAGCCTGATCGCCATTTTCCTCTTCGCCCTCCCGGCGCCGGTTCCACCTTATGCTGCGGACCCCGGGCTTTGGATCGATATAGATAAAGCGCCGGTCGATCTCGCGCCTTGCAGGCCGGTTTCGCAGCGCCTCTATGGCTTGGGCGAAGGGCGCATTGGCGAGGACCGAGCCGTCAATCAGCACAGCCTCTTCAGCCGCGCCTATGGCTGAGTGACGTGGCAATATGCGCTTCAGGAAAGTTTCGCGGTTCGGCCAGACCTGCCCCCGCTGCTTCAGGACCCGGTCCAGTTCCCGGACGGTGAATGGAGGGAAGGCGCCGGGAAAGCTGGCGGTCGCGCGGGCGGCAAAGGCCAGATCGGCGGGGTCGCCCAAATGGCGCTCATCCCCCCGGACATGGAATCCTATCGTAAGTCTATGTTCCGTTTCAACGACTTCTGGCGGATTGTTAAGACGAAGTCTCTCCGGGTGCCCGTCAAAATCCGTCACTGTCACAAATAGGTCGAGCGGATGCCCGGGCGGCAGCAGAGGCGGTCCGGCTTCGCTCGCTGCCATTGCGCCCAGAGCATCGAGCAGCAGATGGTCGAAGCCCTCCCCCCCAAAGGGCGGCGCAAACCATCTCGCACGTATGAAGTTCGATAATTTGTGCCGCACTTCCTCCCGCGCTTCTGCGGCCACGGTGCGTTCGACGGTGTCGTTCGGCCGCCGCGCCGCCATCCACACCAGGGGAGCGGCCCAGAATTTCGTCATCCTGCTGATCGGGCGGGCATCTGGATCGAGCAGCAGATCGACGTCGGCATTTTGCAGCCACATTTCGGTCAGCGGGTCGAGCGACTGCCCGGTCTCCACTGCCTGAGCAAGAAAGATGCCGTTGATCCCGCCCGCGCTCGCCCCGGCAATGATGTCGGTCAGAACGCGAAGCTTGAGGTCTGCATGCTGGGCGATGTCCTCAAGGATATGGAGATAAATCTCCTGGCTTCCTCCGGAAGGTTCGACCGCGTCGTGAAAATCGCGGCTGGCGCGGGTCAGCCGCCAAATCTCCTTGATGATGCCATGCATGTAGATGGCAAGGCTGATGCCTCCATAGCAAACCAGCGCCAGCCTCAGTTCCTTCTCCCGCATGTGAAAGAAAATGACAGGGCGGCCGCTGCTTGTCGAGCGGAAGGAGGGGCTAGGCGGGTTCCAGCATCGCCCAGATCGGCAGATGGTCCGATGCCTTTCGTGAAGCAGGGCTGTCATGCACGCCGCTGGCGTTCACAACCCACCTGCCGCAATGCATGATACGGTCAAGCCGCGCCACCGGGCGCCTTGTATGAAAGCTCTTGCCGCAATCGGCGAACCGGAAATGGTGGGCAAAATCGCGCAGGCATCCCCCATGGGCGCTCCACTCATTGAGATCGCCCATCAATATAGTGGGCATGGCTTCATGAGGGTTCAGCGCGTGGGAGATGACGGTCGCGGCCTGCCTTCGCCGCCATAGCCCGGAAAGGTCCAGATGCATCCCGAATGTTCTCAGCCTGCGGCCACCCAATTCCAGTTCCGCCATGACGGCGCCGCGGGGTTCCAGATAGGGAATGTGCAATATTTCATGGCGCAGGATTTCCACGGACTTGCGGACCAGTATCGCATTGCCGTGCCAGCCCATGCTCTCAATGTGGACGTCGAGCGGCACGGGTTTGTAGCCGCTGTGAAGATCGAGCAGGTGGAGCGGAATCGCTGCCGATCGAGGTCCAAAGCGCCGGTCCGCTTCCTGAAGGGCCACGACGTCGGCATCGATCTCTCGCAGCACCTCCAATATGCGCTCCGGGTTACGGCGCCGGTCGGTCCCGATGGCCTTGCGCATATTGTAGCTGGCAACCTTGATCATCGGGGGATTGTGCCCTGCCTGTGGTGATCAAGGCAAGGTTTCAGAAATCCGGTTGGCCAGACCGGCAAGTTCCCCCTTTGCGCAATTTCCACTGGCGTTCCCTGTATGTTCTGATACATCCGCAAAATGGCCAAGGTGAAGAAGAAATTTGTCTGCCAGCTTTGCGGCTCCGTCTCATTTCGCTGGCAGGGGCAATGCGACGATTGCGGCGAATGGAACAGCCTGGTGGAGGAGGCGGGGGAGTCCGTGTTCAGTGCCCGGCACAGCTTGCAGTCGGGGGGGCGGGCCGTGGCCTTTGTGGGCCTCGACAGCGATGTCGCCCTGCCGGCCCGTGAGTCCACCGGGATTGCGGAATTCGACAGGGCGCTGGGCGGCGGTCTGGTGGCGGGCTCAGCCACGCTGATCGGCGGCGATCCCGGCATCGGGAAATCGACTCTATTGCTCCAGGCCGCAGCCAGAATGGCGGCGAGAGGCCTTCCTGTAGCCTATATCAGCGGCGAGGAGGCAGCGGACCAGGTGCGGCTTCGGGCGCAGCGGCTTGGGCTTGGCAGGGCGCCGGTGCAGCTTGCCTCCGCGACGTCGGTCCGGGACATCCTTACTACTCTGGGGCAGGGGAATGCCCCTGCGTTCCTGATCATTGATTCGATCCAGACAATGCACAGCGACCTTATTGAAGGTGCGCCGGGCACCGTCAGTCAGGTCCGGGCGTCGGCGCAGGAATTGATTCGCTTCGCCAAGGAGAATGGAACGGCGCTCGTCCTCGTGGGCCATGTGACCAAGGACGGCAGCATAGCGGGCCCGCGAGTGCTTGAGCATATGGTGGACACGGTGTTGAGCTTCGAGGGCGAACGGAGCCACCAATACCGTATCCTGAGAGCAATCAAGAATCGCTTTGGCGGCACGGACGAAATAGGCGTTTTCGCCATGGAGGCGGAGGGGCTTTCCGAGGTAGCGAACCCTTCCGCCCTGTTCCTCACCCACAGGGATGAGAATGTTACTGGAGCGACGGTCTTTCCGGCGCTGGAAGGCACCCGGCCCGTATTGGTCGAGATACAGGCGCTCACCGTTCGTCTCGCAAGCGGCGCTACGCCACGCCGTGCGGTAGTGGGCTGGGACAGCGGCCGGCTTGCCATGATCCTGGCCGTTCTTGAGGCGCGGTGCGGGCTCAGCTTTTCGGCCTGCGAAGTGTATCTCAACATTGCAGGCGGGTACCGCATCTCCGATCCCGCCGCGGACCTGGCGGTTGCCGCAGCGCTGATCTCAGCGCTTTCCGAACGGCCGGTTCCGGCCGACGCCCTGTTATTCGGGGAGGTGGCGCTTTCGGGCGAAATCCGGCCTGTGGCCCACGCGGCGCTTCGGCTGCGGGAAGGAGCAAAGCTCGGCTTTGGACGGGCGCTGCTGCCGGCTTCCGTGGCGGAAAGGACGGCGGGCGTTACGGTCAATGGTTTCAGAACGCTGGCGCAATTTGTTGACCACATGCTCGGCCGCGATTAGCCAGCGGATCATG
>DATEFI010000195.1:0-5208 GCA_035280705.1 Rhizorhapis sp.
TACCCGCGAATATGGGGTTGTTGTTGAACGCGGAATAACGATCCCGGTTGGGGACGGCATTGAGCTGCGGGCGGATGTCTATCGGCCGGATGCGGACGGCCGCTTTCCGGTTCTGTTTGCGCCGAGCCCCTATTCTCTGGAACCGCAGACGGCGCCGATGATGCCGGTCGGCTTCACCTATCCGCGCGCCTGGCTGGAGTCGGGGGATCCCAACTTCTTCGTGCGCCGCGGCTATGTGATGGTGATCGCCACGATCCGGGGCGCGCGCGGGTCCACCGGCTATTTCAGCAATATCGAGCCCAATCGCGAGACGGTACAGGACATTTGCAATGCCATTGGCTGGCTGGCCGCGCAGTCCTGGTCCGACGGCAAGGTCGGGATGCTTGGCGCCTCCTACTTCGCCGTGCTCGCCAAGCGTGTCGCCACGCTGAAGCCCGACGCTCTCAAGGCGATCTTCGCCATGTACGGCCTCAGCGACGGCTATCGCGATTTCTATTGTCATGGCGGCATCTACGCCCATACTTTCTTTGAATATTGGCACCGCCGCCAGAACCCGTTCCTGAACACGAAGAATCAGTTGCGCGAGGACTGGGGCGACGAGAAATATGATGCCGCGGTGAAGGCGGCGCTGGCGGACCCGGATATTCGCGCCAATCCCTGGCTGGTGCACGCACTGGAAAAGCCGGATGAAGGGCACAGCCCCCAGGTCAACGAACTGACGCTCCAGCCGCTCGATTCCCCCTTCTACCGGGAGCGTTCGGTGGATTTTTCCGCCGACACCAGCATTCCTGGCTATTTCGGCGCCGACTGGGGCCTTTACGGCATTCACCTTGGCGGCGACATCCGGGCGTTCGAAAAGTGGAAGGGCCCGAGCCGGCTGACCATCGGACCACCGCTCTATCTCGACCGGCCGCTCTACCAATATGCCTATGAGGCGCTGCGCTGGTTCGACCATTGGCTCAAGGGCAATGACACCGGCATGCTGGAAGAGCCGCCCGTTCAGCTGTTCATCCAGGGCACGGGCGAATGGAAGAAGGGCCAATCCTGGCCTCTGCCCGAAACCCGCTGGACCCCCTTCTACCTGCACGACGGCGGCCTGCTTTCCGAACATGAATTCTGGCCGAGCGAAAGCTCCAGCAGCTATGAGGATGGCGGCTTCCATCGCGGGGAGGTGAAGTTCTGGACGCCCAAATTCGTCGAGGCGACCGAATTTTGCGGCCCGGTCGCGCTCAAGCTCTACGGTTCGACCACGGCCGACGAAGTGCTGTGGTTCGTGACCCTGCTGCACCAGGATGCCGAGGGCAATGAACGGACAATCACGCGGGGATGGCTGCGCGGGTCGCAGCGCGAACTCGATACTGAAGAATCCCGCCCCTGGCGCCCCTATCACAAGCATACCAGCCGCGATCCGCTCGAACCTGGTCGCATCTACGAGTTCGACATCGAGGTGAATGCGATCGGCCTGCATGTGAAGCCCGGCGAGAAGATCGGCCTGCGCATCAAGAGCGCGGACAATGAAGAGGCGCAGGACATCATCGAGCATATGGCAATGGGGCATATCGCGCGCGTCCCGACCTCGCGCGTGACCGTGCACCACAATGCCGATCACCCCTCGCAGCTGCTGCTGCCGGTGACCAAGGGCAATATCATCGGCACCTTCATCTCCGGCGGGGACCTCCCACCGCTCGACACCACCGCAAAGATCAACTGAGGGACTGATGGAAAACAACAAGGAGAAGGCGGCCACGCCGGCGGAATATAAATATTCCGTCTGCTGCTGGAGCACCCCCAACAACAGCTGTATCGAAGATATCGAACAGTGCGCCGCGATCGGTGCCCAGGGCGTGGGCCTGTTCGAGCAGAAGATCGCGCCGGGCCAGGAAGAGGCCATTGCGGAGGCGCTTGACAATCATCAGCTGGAGGCCGGCATCGTCGTGCCGCATGACTGGACGATCCTGCCGGTGCCGCTCAATCCCGAGGCGGCCAAGCTGACCTGGAGAGACCTGTCATCCAATATCGCGGCAAGCTGCAAGCGGCTGGCCCGCTTCAAGCCCGCCGGCATATTGGTGGGGCCGGGCGGGCATGGCGATCCGTCAATGCAGGGGCACCCGATTTCCGAAGTGGTCGAGGGCCTGAAGGTGATCGCCGATGCAGCGGGCGAAGTCGGCTTGAATATTGCGTTCGAACCCTATGCGCGGCGCCGTGGCGCGGTGATCCACAATCTGACCATCGCCATGGACGTCATCGAGCAGGCCGGCCGGGACAATGTCTATCTGTTCCCCGACGTGTGGCATTATTGGCCCGAACCGAATGTGCACCAGGAGTTGCGGCAATATGTCGACCGCATCATCGCGCTGCAGGTGAACGATGCCCGCCTCCAGGAGCGGTCCTGGTGCGACCGGGTCCAGCCCGGCTGGGGGCATAACAAGTGCCGCGAGATGGTCGCCACCCTGATCGATGCGGGCTTCGACGGCTGGTACGACTATGAGGTCTTCTCCGACGACGGCCGCTGGGGCAATGCCTGGCCGGACTCGCTCTGGGCAAAGCCGCACCAGGAGTTCCTGCAGGAAGGCTATGACAATTTCGCGCGCGTCTATTCCGAAGCGAAGCAGATGCTCGCCCAAGGCATGGTGCCCGTCGATCCGGCCTGAGCCGCCGGCCTTCCTCGGCTCTGCCATAGGACGCCGAGTGAGGGCGCGTTGCGACCTGGAGAAGATTAAGTAATGGCAAGAATTGCTGCCGCAATGCCGGCCGAAACGCAAACGCCGGACATGTTTCTGGATCGGCCCATCAATCGCTGGTGGATAGTGTTGGGATGCGCGCTCGTGAACATGTTCGCGAGCGGTATCTTCGTCCTCTATGCCGTTAACATCTTCTTCGTCGGCGCAGCCGCTGAATTTGGCTGGCCAAAATCCGCGACATCCCTTTTGCTGTCGACCTTCTTCTTCTCGGCCGGCCTCGGCTTTCCCGCACTCGGCTGGGCAATCAGCCATTATGGAATCCGCAAGCCCTCGGTCCTTGTAGCAATCGGTTATGCGGCGACTGTGCTGCTCATCCCGGTCCTTCCCGCCAGTCAATCCATCTTTCTGATCGATTTCTTCCTGATGGGGATTTTCAGCGCGTCCGCGTGCGCCCTGCCCTTCTCCATCGCGATATCAGGATATTTCGACCGAAACAGGGGCTTCGCGCTTGGCCTTGGCGCCGCAGGCGCCGGCCTGGGTTCTTCCATGACCGCGGGAATGTCCAACTATCTGCTGGAATCGTTCGGCTGGCGTACCGGGCTTTGGCTCTACGGGTGCCTCGCTGTTGCGGTCATTATGTTCTGCCTGATATTCCTGATACGCACGCCACCGGGAACGACAATAGCCCAAGATGTAGGCACGAAAGCCGATACGCCGCCGCCTGCCCGCTTTCTGGCGCTGTTCGACAGGGAAATGTGCATCATCCTCGCGGTGCTCGTTCTCAACGCGCTTTGCGCAATGGGCATAATCGGCAACATGGTTCCGCTGCTCAGCGGCAGGGGCGTGTCGACCGCCGTCGCAGCCGGCCTTTTGTCTGCGGTGGGCCTTTCATCATGGGGCGGGCGCGTACTTGTCGGCTGGCTGCTGGACAAATTTTTCGCGCCCTATGTCGCATTTTGCACGTTCATCCTCGGTGCGGTCGGCGCGCTGCTGCTCGTCTATGGTGCGTCTAATACAATGGCATTTGCCTTTGCCGGGGCGGTGATGATCGGCGTCTGCATGGGGGCCGAACAGGACCTGGCCATGTATCTTGTCAGCCGCTATTTTCCGCTGTCCGTTTACAGCAAAGCCGTCAGCATTTCGTGGGTCGCCTGGGCCTGGGGCGGCAGTATCGGCACCTTCATCGCAGCGCAAAGCTACAACCTGACGCACACCTACGAATGGGCCCTCTGGATTTTCGTCGGACTATTCCTTCTCGCGGCCATATTGATCATGCTCCTCCCCCCCTATCGGGTGGCGGTCCACGCCAATGAGGTGGCTGACTGACGCCAGCAGAAGATCATCGGCGCCACAGTGATGGCCGACCACTAAGTCGTCGGCAAAGCTTGCAGGCGATATCAAGATTGAGCGTTGTAAGATGAACGCTTCGGCCGCTAGACCAGGCTATGCGGTTAACAGCCGCACAGCACCATATCCGCGATCAATACTGATCCCATTGCTCAGCAGCCCGTCGCAACCCAATATATTGGGGCAAGCCGACTCTGATCTCCCTCAGGCCTCTGTTCACCTCTCATCATGGGATCTTTTCCGTCATCGGAATTCGGGACTGCTGTCGTTCCGAAGGACATAATCGGTGAAGTCGACGATCTTCCCATTTCTCAGAGTAAACACCGCAATATACTTGCCCGCTATCTTGCGGTTCGGGCCAAGGATGATTTCGTCCACCCGTTCGTGCGTCACCACCGGGCCGCGTGCCCAGGTCGTTCCCGGCGTAATCGTCATCCTTATGCTCGAGGCTCCCTGGATCAGACCCGCGAAGTCCGGCTTCTGATAGGGAGGCGTCTTGCCGATGTCGCCGACGGCGAACCTTGCATCGTCCGCGAAGAACGACATTACCTTCGCGCCATCCTTCGCATTCCATGCGCCAATGAAGGAATCGATCGTTCGGATATTGGCTTTTTCCGCGGCGGTGAGAGGCGACGTCCGCCCGCCTGCCGCTGCGGGCGCGGCCAGTAGTGCCGCCGCCCCTATCCCCATCGTGACAACCGCGACGCGGCGGCCGATCCTCTTGCCCATAGCTGAAAGACTCATAGACCACCTCCTCCAAGAAAATCCTGCCATGGGAAACCGCCCTGCCGGATCGCCAAAGCCTGGCGATCGATCGCGGCGACGCGGTTCACGCCGGCGAGTGCCATGGCGACACGCATTTCGGCTTCCATCAACTTGAGCAGATGCGCCACGCCGCCCTCCCCGGCAGCCGCAAGGGCATAGGCCCAGGCCCGGCCGAGCAGCACGCCCTTCGCTCCCAGAGCAAGCATCCGCACCACATCGAGACCCGACCGAACGCCGCCATCGACGAGCAACGTTAGGTCCTCCCCTATAGCGTCGGCAATTCGCGGCAGGATTTCGGCGGTCGAAGGAGCGCCGTCGAGCTGACGACCGCCATGATTGGAAACGACGAGCCCGTCGGCGCCCAACTTCACCACTTCGCGCGCATCCTCGACATCCAGCACCCCCTTGATGATCA
>DATEFI010000196.1:0-4146 GCA_035280705.1 Rhizorhapis sp.
CAGCCTATATTGGCGCGGGCCTTGGATTCAGGCGCAACATTTAACCCGGTTCGGCCGTTTACCATCAACCTGCCGGGTGCAGAGTTCTTTATGTCCCATTTCGATGATATTCTGCGGCCGCAAGCGCTGAGCAGCGGCCTAGGCGTGAGCAATAAGAAGCAGCTTTTCCAGCGTCTGTCAGAGATCGCGGCGGAGGCTTATGGTCTTGACGAGCAAGCCGTCTACGAACGGCTGATGGAACGCGAACGCCTTGGTTCTACCGGTTTCGGGGGCGGCGTCGCCATTCCCCATGCCAAGCTGGATGACCTTGGCAGCATGTGCGCGGTGGTTGCGCTGCTGGATGAACCCGTTGCTTTCGATGCTGTGGACAATATGCCGGTCGACGTGGTCTTCGCGCTGCTTTCACCCACGGACAGCGGCGCGGAGCATTTGAAGACTCTAGCGCGCGTATCGCGATATTTGCGGGACGAGCGGCATCTGGCGCGGCTTCGTGGTGCGGGATCGGACGAGGCGCTCTTTGCGCTGCTTTCCGGCAGCGAAGCGCGTGACGCGGCCTGAGGCGGAAAAGGCGCCGGCGGCAGACGCTGCTGCCGGCAGCGGCGAAGCGGCACATTTCCGCGCGCTGGAGCGGCTATATCTTTCTGCACCGATCAACCAGATCTTCCAGTCGCGCCTGACCATATTGGAAGCGGGAGCCAGCCGGATCGACTTCACGGTTGGCGAGGACTTCTACCATGCCGCTGGGGCCGTGCATGGAACCAGCTATTTCAAGATGCTGGACGATGCGGCTTTTTATGCAGCGAACAGCCTCGTCAGCGATCGCTTCCTGCTGACGACGGCGTTCAACCTGTTGTTCACCAAGCCGCTGTTGCAGGGTCCGGTAACCGCGGAAGGCCGCTGGATCAGTGGCAAAAGGCGGGTCTATGTCGCTGACGCCCGGCTGATCGACGCCGATGGCGAAGAGGTGGCGCGGGGCACCGGCACCTTCATGCGGTCGCACATTCCCTTGTCGTCCCTGCCAGGTTACGCCCAGCCGGGACATGGCTGAGCGGCTGACCAGCCAGATGCTCGCCAGCGCGCTGGTGCGCCGCGCGGGGCAGGAAGGCGGCTTTGCCACGGTGTTACGCAGGGGCGATGACGTGGCCGGCACTATTCTCCTGGCTTGCCTGGAAAACGGCGCAGATTGCGGGCTTTTCGAACGCATGCCCGACTATGAGGGCGGCTACCGGCTGGCGCACTGCGGCCCTGCCCTTGGCGCCCCTCCTGAAGAGGCGGCTCAATATCTTGAGCGTCGCGTCAGATCGGATCCCGATATCTGGATCATAGAGCTTGATATCCCGGATGCGGAACGGTTCGCCGCTGAAATAATCTGCTGACCATTGACTCAGGCGGTGAGCGGAACGAAGGGCTTTTCAGCTCAACGCGCAGGTTGCCGTAGATAGTCCAGGGGGGACACGATCGGCGAACACGCAGACGGGGGGCGACCGAACGCCAGCGGGTCGTATATTCTTTTGTTCTTGGCGTTCAGTGGTCGACCAACCGCATGAACAAGTGGACCAATGAGTTTTCGTCTGAAGGCCGCCTCCATGGTGGCGGTCGCATTTTCTGCTGTTGCCGCTCTGGTGGCGACAGATCCCTCGCTCGCTTCCGGTATATCCGACACTGCCAGCACCATTGCCGTTTCGAGCCGCGCCCTTTCGACCGCCGAAGCTCTTCCGGCCGCGTCCGCGCAAGAAACGCCAGTCTCCATCATTCACAATGCCGATGGCTCCGTCACCGTGACGCCGCGCACCGCGAATGAATTCGCCGACCAGGCTTCCCCCGCATCCTCGCTGGCAGAACTGGTCGAAAATCAGCCCCTTCCCGAAACGCTCGACCCGGAGATGCAGTGCCTCGCGGGCACCGTCTATTTCGAATCGAAGGGCGAATCGCTCGCCGGCCAGCTCGCCGTCGCCCGTGTCGTCATCAACCGCTCCCGGTCGGGGGAATTTCCCGACAGCATTTGTGGCGTGGTTCATCAGCCAAGCCAGTTTTCCTTCCTTCGCGGGGGACGCATTCCCGACGTCAAGACCAGCAGCCGTGATTGGCGCGAGGCCGTTGCCATCGCGCAGATCGCCATGGCCGATGCCTGGAACAGCGAAGCCGAAGGTGCGCTTTATTTCCACGCGCGCCGGGTCTCGCCGGGCTGGAACCGGTCGCGGCTGGCGGCTATCGACAACCATATTTTCTATCGTTGAGTTTCGACGGCCCTGCCTGCGCGGCGCCTTGCACTACTTCCCCCTTCACGTCATCCCCGCGCAGGCGGGGATCCAGCTTTTCTCCTTTGACGGGTAACGAAGCGGGGTCCCTGCCTTCGCAGGGACGACGCAACTCTGAGAAAATTTGAAACCGATGATCTGAGGCTAACCGGACCGTATCCAGCGCAGTCGACGACGACGGCCTTGCTGCTCAGCCCGTCCTGCTTGCCTCGAACAGGAACCAGGCACGCTCTTCGGCCTGGTCGGTCCAATCATCAATCAGGCTGTCTGTGGCGTTGTCCCGCGCCTCTGAAGCGGCTTCCTTGGCCGACCGCAGGGACTCGACGAGCTTCAGATTATCTTCCCGCAGTTCCGCCAGCATGGCTTCGGGGGATACGAATTCCGCATCATTGTCCTTGATCGTCTGCCGCCGGGCTATATCGCCGATCGAACGAAGCGTGGTGTTCCCGGTCTTGCGGACCCGCTCGGCGATAAGGTCGGTCGTCGCCAGAATTTGCGTGGCCTGATCGTCGAGCATCAGGTGATAGTCGCGGAAATGCGGGCCTGAGACATGCCAGTGGAAATTCTTGGTCTTCAGGTACAAGGCATAGCTGTCCGCGAGGATGCCGTTCAGCGCTTCGGCCACGGAGCGCGTAGCATTGCTCTTGAGGTCAGTTGGCGTCTGGAGTTCTGCGATAGTCATGGTTCCTCCTGTCGTTGGCCTGATGGTTACGGGCCTAGAACGGGCTTGACGCTGAAAAGTGCCTTGCCGGAGCAGTTTTTGCCAACGCATATGTCCGGCAACACTGATCGACAGGAACGATCAGAGCAGGCCGAGCGCGCTCAGCGACATTACCAGCCCTATTATCAGGAAGAGGATCGCGGCGCCCCGCCGGATCAGGGCCAAGGGAACATCCAGAAAGAATTGCTTGCGCATCAGCACCACCGGCGAAAGCGCCAGGAATATGCCCGCGCTCGCCCCGGCGGCGGCCCATAGGGGATCGGCCGAACGCACCGTCACGCCCGCAACGATGAATTGCGACTTGTCGCCAAATTCCAGAATGAACATGGCCAGAAAGGCCGTCAAAAACGGTCCCAATCGCCATCCCCCCACATCTTTGGGCGGCTTTAGGGGAAGAAGCATGCCCGCTCCGGCGCACAGGAAGGGCAAGGCGAAGAATAATGTCCTGGCGCTTGTACCGATCAGGCCGGAAATCAGCCAGCCTCCAGCCGCCGCCAGCGTGCAGTTGAGGAGGGTCGCCACCCCGATCCCTGCCAGCACGGAGCGGTCGCTGCGGAAGCGCACGGCCAGAAGCAGCGCCAGGAGCTGAGTCTTGTCACCCATTTCGGCGAACGCGCTGGCAAGCAAGGCGATAAGCAGCGCGTCCATTGGGTAATGGAACTCCTCAGGCGCCCATGCGCAGCGACATGGCGCCCAGATAGGCGCTGGCGACATGTGGCCCGATGGCTTCGCAGCCCACCGCATCTCGTATCAAGTCGAGATAGGAAAGAATCATTGCCCCATGCCCATCGAAGGCCAGGGCGGATTCAAGCGTGCTCGCAAGCTGTTCCACCGGCTGCAGGCCATAGACCCGGGCGATATGACGGATCGCGTCCACCTGTTCGCATAATTGCGCAAGCTTCAAATGGCTGGACTGGGACGCCAGCGCATCGATGCGGTCAAGCAGGTCGGAACGTACCAGCATCATGGCATTCCTGTTCATGCCCCATGCTCCTTCTGATGTCCCCTTGAGAGAAACTATGCGCTCGAATGGTTAACGGGATGTTATTGGCGGCAGCGGGCGATGTTTTTCTCATCGCTTGACAATCCCGCCCAATTCCCGCATTGGCGCTGCCTGAATGGAGCGGCTCCGCGGCCGCTTTTATTTTTTCATGTCTTCGACCGTTT
>DATEFI010000197.1:0-2771 GCA_035280705.1 Rhizorhapis sp.
ACTTTGGTTATTAGTGTATTCGAAAATGATGATCTACCGATCTGATAACGATCGGCCGGGCCGCTCAGCCTCGCCCGCTTTTTATCATTTAATTCCCGCCGCCTCCGTCCGTTCTACCGCCAGGAGAAAAGGGCAAGAGGGGCTTTCCCAATGAAAAATCTAAGCATATCCGCCAAGATGATCCTGGCCTTTGCCGGTCTTCTGGCGATGATCGCCGGAACGGGCGTTTTCGCGGTCATCAAGATAGCGGAAGTGAATGAGTTGTCGGCGCAGATGCGCACCCGCTGGCTTCCGGCCACGCAGCTCATCGGCGATCTGCACGCCTATACGTCGCAATATCGCATCGCGCAGAGCGGCGTCGTGATGGCCAGCGGCCCCGGCAGCATGCGCAAGGCGGAGATTCAGCTGAAGAACGCCAGCACTGCCATTTCGGGCCTGCTCACGGATTACAAGCCGCATGTGGTAACACCTGAGCAAAAGGCGCTCTATGCCAATCTGAACGTCAATTGGGCTGAATATAGCAAGCTGACCGACCGGATGCTCGCCATGTCCAACGGCGGAGACGCGGTGGGCGCCACCGGCCTGTTCAAGGGCGAAGCACTCGACATGTTCTACATGGTGGAGGACGATATCCTCCAGCTGGTCGACCTCAATGTGAAGGGCGGCGACGCCAATTCGGCGGAAAGCGACGCGATCTTCAAGAAATCCCGGACTATGATCCTCGCTTCGCTGGGCGGCGCGCTAGTGCTTTCATTCCTGCTCAGCATGCTGATGATGCGTGTCATTGCGCAGCCGCTGAAGCGGATGAGCCAAGTGATCTCTCGGGTCGTCGACGGCGATCTGAATGTCGACGTTCCGGGCAGGGAGCGGAGCGACGAGATCGGTCAGCTTGCAAAGGCGCTGGACAGCTTCAAGGCCCTGTTCGCGGCCGACAAGGAGCGTGCTGAAGCCGAGCAGGAGCGCAACCGCCAGACCCAGGCGACGATCGACGCGATCGGCGCCGGCCTGTCGGCTTTGGCCCAGGGCGACCTTACCTGTGAAGTCTCCGACGACGCCACTGGTCCGCTTGCCAAGCTCCATGTGGACTTCAACGAGGCTGTTAGCCACCTGCTCGCAACGCTCAGCGAAATTGTCGAGGGCTGCAACACCATCCGCATCGGTACCAATGAAATTGCCCAGGCGTCCGACGACCTATCCCGCCGTACCGAGCGTCAGGCTGAATCCCTCGCCCGCACCTCGACGACGCTGGAGCAGTTCACCGCCTCGGTCAAGCTTGCCGCCGACAATGCCCGGCTGACCAGCGAACGCGTGGCCAATGCCCGCAAGTCCGCTGAACAGGTGGATGCAACGGCCAAGCATGCGATCGAAGCCATGCGCCATATCGAAGCGTCCAGCAACGAAATGAACGCCATCATTTCCACGATCGACGCCCTTGCCTTTCAGACCAACCTGCTGGCGCTCAATGCCGGCGTGGAGGCCGCCCGGGCGGGCGATGCAGGCGCGGGCTTCGGCGTGGTCGCTGCGGAGGTCCGCCTGCTGGCCCAGGGTTCTGCCGAGGCAGCGGCGAAAATCCGGGAGCTGGTCGCCACCTCCGGCGCTCAGGTCGCCAATGGCGTCGCGCTCGTCGAAAATTCCGGCGAAGCGCTGAAGCAGATCGTTGCAGAGGTCACGCATGTCTCCGGCCTGATGGAGGAAATCGCGACGGCTGCCGAACAGCAGGCAAGCGGCCTTCATGAGATCAGCGCCACCGTCGCTTCGATGGATACGGTGACGCAGCAAAATGCCGCAATGGTGGAGGAAAGCACCGCTGGCGCCCGCAACCTGTCCGCCGAGACGGAGCGGTTGTTCGAGCAGCTTTCCTTCTTCGAACTGGGCCGCTCGTCCGGGCAGCCTCAGCCCAAACCGGCGGCGAGAGCAGCCCTGCCGGTGCAACGTGGAAACCTGGCGCTCAAGACGCAGGAAGACGAATGGGAGGATTTCTGAAGAACCAAGCCGGATTAACCAACATCGCATAACCGATTTCAATCACACGAAACTAGCGCTCTCCGTCAAGGGAAACGGGGACATTAAAAAGGAAGACGAGGTCACAAATGTCCAAGAAAATCTTTGCCAGCCTGATTGCCGCCGCCGGAATTGCCGCCCTTTCCACCCCCGCATTTGCACAGAGCGCCGACTGGCAGCGCACCGTTGCCAAGCTCGTGGCTTCCAAGCAGACCTATCCTCGCGCCGCCCAGATGCGCGGCGATGAAGGTACAGCGAAGGTCAAGCTGACCGTCAGCGCTGACGGATCGGTCGCCAATGTTGAACTGGTTGCCCCCTCGGGCTCCTCGGTTCTGGACCGCGAAGCGCTGGCTCTCCCCGCCAAGGTCGGCAAATTCCCCGCCCCTGCTGGCGGTCCCGCGTCGGTCGTACTGCCGCTGACCTGGAAGCTGATGTAAGTTTTTCCGCGTCCAACAGAACATGGAAACGCGCTCCGGCAACGGGGCGCGTTTTCCTTTTTGTTAAGCACTGCTTTGTCTACCCGCCGTCCCTGCACAGGCAAGGACCCCGTCTTCTTCGTCAACACACAGAAAAAAAGCTGGGTCCCTGCCTGCGCAGGAACGACGGACGGAGAGGATAGCAAACATCCGCACTTGCCATTGGGCGTGACCACGATAGGGAGGCGAAATGACCCAGAAACATGCACCAGACTCTGCCCTGCTTGCGAAGGCGGAAACGCTGACCGAGGCGCTGCCCTATATGCAGCGCTATGCCGGCAAGACCTTCGTGGT
>DATEFI010000198.1:0-4105 GCA_035280705.1 Rhizorhapis sp.
ACCCGGTTCGTCGAGTCCTTGTTCGCGCCGATGTTGATGCCAACGATGCTCCCTCTGGCATGCCGCTTGAGCCGGACCATGGCCGCAGCCTGGCCGCCGCTGTTGAAGCCCATGGCATTGACTACCGCCTTGTCCTCCAGCAGGCGGAAGAGGCGGGGCCGGGGATTGCCGGGCTGGGGGAGGGGCGTCAGCGTACCGATCTCCGCAAAGCCGAACCCCAGGCGGTGCATCTTGTGCGCGACCTCTCCCTCCTTGTCGAAGCCGGCGGCGAGGCCGACCGGATTGGGAAAGCGCAAACCCGCGACCGTGCTGGCAAGCAGCGGGTCTTCGGCCGCGGGCTGTCCCGCGGGAAGGAAGGCAAGGGCCCGGACGGTCAGGCGATGGGCAGCTTCCGCGTCCAGACGGAAAAGCAAGGGGCGCGCGAGGGAATAGAGCATAGGCGGGGGGCTATGCCAGACCAGCACTCAACGGTCAAAGCCATGTGATCGCAATCAAAACAGCGTCATTCCCGCGAAAGCGGGAACATCTATTCACTTGGTCCAGGGCTGAATGCAAAAGGAACTGGGTCCCCGCTTTCGCGGGGATGACGTTCTTTAGACTCGGTCCGGTTCTGATCAAACCGGAACGAGTCTGAGATTCTTTTATTTTCCGTGATTTCCGAGCCGCCAGATGATTCCATCTGGCTCGAAATCCCTCTGCGGCTGTAATCCTACCCGTTACTGCGGAGTGACTGCCCTGGCTGCCTGGCCATCGCCCTCGGGAGCGGCGATGATATCCCGCGTGGCATTGCCCTTGTTCACCGTAGCGGTATCGGGATCGCCGACATTGGAGCGGACGCCAGGATCGGAATTGCTGGTGTCAGCCGCGTTCAGAAGGCCGCGCTCGGCTGCGCTTCGGGCTGCGTCGCCGCCGAACATGGCTTCAAGGGCCTGGCGGTTGGCGCTGGAGCTGTCGGCACGGCCGGGGGCGCCGGGCTGCGGCGGAACCATGGCGAAGTCGGGCGGGATGACGAGCGGCGCTGCGCGCGAAACGGCAAATTCGTCCGGCCGGTCGCGGCCGAAAATGCCGCCGCTCGAGCCGCAGGCCGAAAGGCCCAGGGCCATGGCGGAAAGGCCGAGTACCGCAACGAATTTACGCATTTCTTTTCTCCACTTTCTCCCCCTTGTCGCGCAGCAGCAACGCCCGCGCAAGCAGGATCAACACACCTATGGTAATGGCCGCATCGGCAAGATTGAAGATCAAAAAGGGCCGCCAGCTACCGATATGGAAGTCGGCAAAGTCCACGACATAGCCAAAGCGCACCCGATCCACGATATTGCCCAGCGCCCCGCCCAGCACCAGCCCAAGCGCGATCACATCGTCACGCGCCTTTTCCCGCCACATCCACAGACCCACGAAGACCGCGATGGCGGCGGTCATGCCGACCAGCAGCCAGCGCATGGTTTCGGAATCGGCGCGGAAAAACCCCATCGACACGCCATAGTTCCGCACGAAGTTCAGGTCGAAAAAGGGCAGGAGGTCAATCATCTGCCGGGATTCCAGCGCCAGCGGATAGACGACGATATATTTGATGATCTGGTCGAGGATGAAGATCGTCGCCGCAGCCGCAATGCCGAGCTTCCGGTGGTTTTTCCTGATCGCCATGCTGGTCCTTTAGTTCCTCGGCCTGTCCTGGGAGCGAATTTGCCCTTGTCCGTCATTCCCGCGAAAGCGGGAACCCATCTGTCCTTCTAGTGCAAGGGCAGCGGCTGCCGAGCTATGGGTCCCCGCTTTCGCGGGGATGACGAATGGAAAATTCATCCCTTCACCACATCCTCGCAGCGCGCGCAGAGGGCGCCGTCTTCCTTCACTTCGGGGAGCAAGCGCCAGCAGCGGCCGCATTTGTGATTGGTGGAGGGTGTGATTCTGATGGTGTCAGTTCCCTTTTCCTTGGTGACATCTGACACGATGAAGATCTCGGCCAGCTCAGCCTCGGGTACGGCATCATAATTTCTTAGTATGCCGTCCATGTCGCTTAGTGCGACGGTAGCCTCCAGACTGGAACGGATCGTTTTCTCACGCCGATAGGGTTCGATGGCTTCGGTCACCTTTTCTCGCATCGACCGGATTGCAGTCCATTTGAGATCAAGGTCCTTGTCCAGCAACCAGCTCCCGTCGTCCCCGCGAAGGCGGGGACCCCGCTTTTCTTCTTCGTCCGCCAAGGCAGCGGGGTCCCCGCCTTCGCGGGGACGACGGAGGAGGTCGGCGAAATTTGGCCATTCGAGGAAATGCACCGACCCATCCTCGCTCGGGAAGCGGCTCTGCCAGACTTCCTCGGCGGTGAAGGGGATGATCGGCGCGGCGTAGCGCACCAGGGCATGGAAGAGCGTGTCGAGCACCGTCCGGTAGGCGCGGCGCTTCATGTCGCTCTTGGCATCGCAATAGAGGCAGTCCTTGCGGATGTCGAAGAAGAAGGCCGACAGATCGTCCTGCGCGAAGGTGGTGAGCGCGCGCATGTAGCGGCCGAATGTGAAGCCATCGGTGGCGGCGCGCAGTTCCGCGTCCAACTCGGCGAGCCGGTGGAGGATGTAGCGTTCCAGCTCCGGCATATCGGAGACAGGCACTTTCTCGCTTTCCTCAAAGTCGGACAGCGCCCCCAGTATATAGCGGAAGCTGTTGCGCAGCTTGCGGTAGGCGTCCGACGAGCCCGCCAGCACTTCCTTGCCGATGCGGACATCGTCGAAATAATCGGTGCTCGCCACCCACATGCGCAATATGTCGGCGCCGCTTTCGGCAATGACCTTCAGCGGATCGACGACATTGCCAAGGCTCTTGGACATTTTCCGCCCTTGGCTGTCGAGCGCGAAGCCATGGGTGAGGACCGCGTCATAGGGCGCGCGGCCGCGGGTGCCGCAGCTTTCGAGCAGAGAGGACTGGAACCAGCCGCGATGCTGGTCGGAGCCTTCAAGATAGAGGCTTGCGCGGACCCCTTTGCCGTAGCGGGCTTCAACGACAAAGCTGTGGGTGGAGCCGCTGTCGAACCAGACGTCGAGGATGTCGTTCACCACCTCATAATCGTCGAGCTTGTGATCTGGCCCCAGCAGCGCCTGATGATCGGCGCCGAACCATGCGTCCGCGCCGCCCGCCCTGAACGCCTCGATGATGCGGGCATTGACGGCAGGGTCATTGAGATACTCGCCGGACTGCTTGTGGACATAAAGGGCGATGGGCACGCCCCAGGCGCGCTGGCGGCTGATCACCCAGTCAGGGCGGCCTTCGACCATGGAGCGGATGCGGTTCTTCGACCGTTCGGGCACCCAGCGGGTAGCCTCGACCGCATTGAGCGCAAGGTCGCGGAGGGTGGCGCCGTTGCCCTGCGCGGCCATGATCCGCTCTTCCTCTGCGCAACGGGCCATGGCGCTGTCAGTGATGGGCCGGTCCATGGGAATGAACCATTGCGGCGTGCAGCGATAGATGATCCGCGCCTTCGACCGCCAGCTATGCGGATAGCTGTGCTGGAAATCCGCCGATGCCGCGAGCAGCGCGCCCGCTTCTCTGAGGTCGGTGCAGATCGGGCCATCGGGGGCGTTGAACTTGGGATTGATGACCGATCCCTGTCCGCCCAGCCACAGCCAGTCCTCCCGATATTTGCCATCGTCGGTGACGGCGAAGACCGGATCGATGCCGATCTTCTTGCAGGCGATGAAGTCCTCCTCGCCATGGTCGGGGGCCATGTGGACAAGGCCCGTACCGGCGTCGGTGGTGACATGCTCGGCGGCGATGAAGGGGCGGAGGCGTTCGAAGAAGCCGACCTTCTTAAGCCCCTCCCTTTCAGGGGAGGGGTTGGGGTGGGGACTGTCCACCGGCGCTGCCTCATCCGGACAGGCCCCACCCCCGGCCCCTCCACTGAAGGGGAGGGGGGAGAGGCGGTCATGCATCGGATGGAGCGCCTTGGCTCCGGCGAGTTGGGAGCCATTAAATCTCAAAAGCTCCTTAAAACCCGCTCTTGCCCGTTCTGGTAGAAGAGCTTCGACCCGCTTTGTTAAGGCTTGGCGCAGTTCAGCGGCGACTATAAATTTCCGACCATTGAGGGATTCAAGTGGATGATTGTCCAGAACGGTATCGA
>DATEFI010000199.1:0-2065 GCA_035280705.1 Rhizorhapis sp.
AACGCGGCGAGCATCCGACCGAACCGCACGGAGAATAAGCGAAATGGCACGTGCCAAGATGCTGCTGGTGGAAGACGACGCCGCACTGGCGGAATTGCTGATCTGGCATTTCAAGAGGGAAGATTTCGAGGTTTCCCATACTGTTGACGGCGAGGAAGCCTTGCTCCTCGCGCAGGAAGACACGCCTGACATCGTGCTGCTCGACTGGATGGTGGAAAGCCTTTCCGGCATCGAAGTATGCCGCCGCCTTCGCCGGATGACGGCGACCGCGAATGTGCCCATCATCATGCTGACCGCGCGCGGCGAAGAGGAAGATCGCGTTCGGGGTCTGGAGACGGGCGCGGACGATTATGTGACGAAGCCTTTCTCGCCCCGGGAACTTGTCGCCCGCGTCGGCGCGGTCCTGCGCCGCGTGCGCCCGGCTCTTGCGGGCGAGACGCTGAGCTTTGCCGATATCGAAATGGACACGGTCGGCCACAAGGTCCGCCGGAGCGGCAGCATGGTTCCCCTGGGGCCGACGGAGTTCCGCCTGCTGAAGCACTTCCTGGAGCATCCGGGCTGGGTCTTCTCGCGCGAGCGGCTGCTCGACAGCGTCTGGGGCCAGGACAGCGATATCGAACTGCGCACCGTCGACGTGCATATCCGGCGGCTGCGCAAGGCGATCAATGTCAATGGCGCGCGCGACATCATCCGCACGGTGCGCTCGGCGGGCTATGCGCTGGATACCGAGGGCGTTGCCTGACGCAATGCTGAAGATGGAAATTTAACGCATCGTGCGCAAAAGAGGGAACCGGTTTTGCGCGAAAAAACGATGCGACAACAAAGAATTAGAGCGCGCGGCCTGCGTCGGATTAAACGCAGCGCGCTCTAACCCAAATGTCCGTCATCCCGCGAAAGCGGGGACCCAATTCAGCTCAACTCGTGACCTTGTGTGCAACGAGTAAATGGGTTCCCGCTTTCGCGGGAATGACGAGATTCTTTATTTCTCCGCTTCGCGCGCCATTTCCTCTCCGCGATCACGCGCCGCGCGCAGCGTATCGGTAAGCAATTCCAGCAGCCGGTTGCCCTCATCGAGCACATTCATGCCCTGCCGCGTCATACCGCCGGGGCTTGCAACCCTGTCCGCCAGCACTGCCGGGGACTCGCCCGCCTCGACCGCCAGGGTCGCTGCACCCTGCACCGTCGCCAGCGCCAGTCTTTCGGCTTGCTCCTGGGGAAGCCCGAGCCGCGCCGCCGCTCCCGCCAGAGCATCGATGAAGCGGAACAGATAGGCCGGGCCGCAGCCGGACAGGGCTGTCACCAGATTGAACTGTGCTTCGTCGCCGATCCACTCGGCAAGCCCCAGCGGCTGCATCAGCGCCTGTGCCTGCTGCCGTGCTTCAGTGCTTGTCGCCTCGTCGGCATAAAGCGCGCAGACCCCCTGCCCAACCCCGACTGGCGTGTTGGGCATGACGCGCACAATATCCGCAAAAGCCGGGAAATGGCTGCGAAGGCTCTGCAGCGTGACCCCGGCGAGGATGGAAATCAGCCGCAGATCCTTGCCCGCCATCGCGGCGACATGCGGAGCCACATCGGCGAGTTGATAAGGCTTCATTCCGAGCAGAATCACTGTGCCATCGGGCAGGCTGGACGGCCATTCAGCGACCACCCTGACGCCACCCGCAACTTCCCGGCCGCTCGGCCGGTAAACGGTCACGCGATCATGATCGAGCCCGCTCCCTAGCCAGCGGGCAAGCATCTGGCCCGCCATATTGCCGCAACCGGCAAGGAACAGGCTTTCAGGAAAGCTATGGGCTGCCATGAGAGGAGGTCAGGCCTCGCCGCGCGTTTCGATGAGCGAGGCGGAGATCGCGTCGCGGGGCGTTTTGCCTCCCCAAAGGACGAACTGGAAGACCGGATAGAAACGCTCACATTCATCGAGCGCCGTTTCCACCAGCGTCTGCGCCTGCTCCAGGCTCAGCGTCTCGCCCGAGCCCAGCAGGGCGCCATTGCGGAACAGCACCATGCCGCTGTTCGACCAAAGTTCGAAATGGCCGAGCCATAGCTGCTCGTTGATAAGCCCCAG
>DATEFI010000200.1:0-3029 GCA_035280705.1 Rhizorhapis sp.
CGCAGTCAAGAAGCCCATAGTCCGGCCATGGTTCGCTGATGAGAGAATGGAGATTCATCATCGATCCCGCTCCGGCCCATCGGCCGGATTGCTATGCTCTCGGCGTAGCCCGTTCCGCGACATATTCGCTCACCGCCTCGAAGGTTGCAGGCAATTTCGCATAATGCTCCTCCCGCTTGAAGAGGTTGCTGAGGCGGGCGGGCAATGGCGGGCGAACGCCGGTGGAGCGTTCGACCGCATCGGGAAACTTGGCGGGATGAGCGGTTGCCAGCGTCACCATCGGCACCGACGGATCGATGTCGCTCTTGCGGGCCGCAGCCAGGCCCACCGCGCTATGGGGATCGATGACCTGTCCAGCGGCTTCATTCGCCCAGCGCATCGCGATCGACATGTCGTCGCCATCCACGCGGGCGCTTGAAAACAGCGCCGCTGCTCCTTGGAGCTGCGCATTGGTGAGCCGCATCGCCCGGGTCGCTTCAAAACCCTTCATCTGGGCCGCCATCGCCTTTCCGTCCCGGCCGCCAAGGTCAAAGAGCAGCCGTTCGAAGTTGCTGCTGACCTGAATGTCCATGCTGGGCGTTGCCGTCGGCGTAACCTGGCCCTGGCTGTAATCGCCTGCGGACAGGGCACGGTGCAGGATGTCGTTGACATTGGTGGCCACGATCAGCCGCGCAATGGGAAGCCCCATCCTGGCTGCGACATAGCCCGCAAAGACGTCGCCGAAATTACCCGTGGGTACTGAGAAGGCCACCTGGCGGCCTGGCGCTCCCAGGCGGACGGCGGCATAGAAATAATAGACCACCTGCGCCATCAGCCGCGCCCAATTGATGCTGTTCACGGCGGAAAGGTTGAACCTTGCCGAAAAACCTGCATCGTTGAACATGCTCTTCACCAACGCCTGCGCATCGTCGAAACTGCCGTCAATTGCGATATTATAGACATTGGGCGCCCGAACGGTCGTCATCTGCCGCCGCTGCACTTCCGATACGCGGCCATCGGGATGGAGCATGAAGATGTCGATCTTTTCGCGTCCGGCAACCGCATCAATAGCAGCGGAGCCAGTATCCCCGGACGTCGCGCCGACAATGGTGATATGACGGTCCGTCTTGCTCAGGAATTTTTCGAACAGCAGCCCCAGAAGCTGCAACGCCACGTCCTTGAAGGCCAGGGTCGGACCGTGGAACAGCTCAAGCAGCCAATGGCGGTGGTCGAGCTGGATCAGCGGCGTCACGCCCTGATGGCTGAAGCGGCCATAGGCTTGCGTGCAAAGATCGCGCAGTTCCTCTTCGCTCAGCGAGTCGCCGACGAAGGGCAGCATGACGCGGACGGCCGTCTCCACATAGGACAGACCGGAGAGCGCGGCGATCTCCTCCGCCGAGAAACACGGCCAGCTTTCCGGGAGATAAAGTCCGCCGTCGGACGCAAGGCCGGTGAGCGTTACGTCTTCGAAATTGAGCGCCGGAGCGCTGCCTCTGCTGCTGACATATTGCATGAGCGCGGGTTAGCGGGCGAATGCGGGGGGAGCAAGCATCAACTTCCCCGGCGCCTATTTCCGCCGCCTGAGCGCCAATATGTAAATGACCCCGGCAATGGCGGCGAACAGGAACCATTGAACGGCGTATGCGAAATGATTGTTCGGAATGTCCTCAAGGCTCGGCGGCTGTGCGGCCTGAAGGCCGGGCGCAGGCCTTGCCGCCACAAGCCGGATACCATGGCTGCTGTCGGGCGCGATGATGCCGCTTATTTTGCCGCCTTTCCATTTGGGAGAAGCGGGCCGTTCCGACCAGCCCATGACAGCCTGCATCTCCGCGCCATCCGCTGTACGGCAATCGGCGATATGGACCCAACCAGATTGCGCTTTCAGGTTCCGGCCGCTTGCGCTTCGCCATCCCAAAATCCGTGCACAATAGGCATTGGACCGGCGGAAGAGCGGAAGATGGCTGCTGTCGGCATGCCGGGGCCAAGGAATGGCCGCGAGACCCTGCGCGGCCGAATAGCTTTCCAGGAGGTGATTTTTCCAGGCCATGCGCTGGAGCTGCCAGACGCCAAGTCCGATCATCGTCGCAATAGCAAGTCCGACAATGATTGTCGGGAGGACCGGAATCCGGCGCATCAGGCCTGAGCGTCGCTCCGTTGAACTGCCTGCGAAGGCTGCAGCCGGCCTTCCCGGGCCTGATTTCTATATTCAAGGATCAAAAGTGCCGCCTTCGCGACCCGCAGCGATCCGACCACCGCGACCGTTGTGAGCGGAATCCAGATCAGCATGTGCAGCCAGAATGGCGGGTGCAGCGCTATTTCGAGCGTCAGCGCCAGCCCGGTGATGACCGCGCCCACGATCAGAATCAGGAAAGCTGCCGGTCCATCGCCGACATTGAACTGCCCGAAATCCAGGCCGCATGCGGTGCAGCGCGGCGCGAAGTGGATCATATGTTCGCCAAAGAGCGTCTGCCCCCCGCATTGGGGGCAGCGCCCTTCAAGGGCCGGCCGGGCGACCGGCAACAGGCCCTCGGCCATGCTCATCCGCCGTGGACCGGTGCGCCCCAGCCGCCCCAGACGTAAACGACGAGGAAGAGGAACAGCCACACCACGTCGACAAAGTGCCAATACCAGGCAGCAGCCTCAAAGCCGAAATGCTGGCGCGGGGTGAAATGCCCCTGATAGGCGCGGATCAGGTTCACGATAAGGAAGATGGTGCCGATCAGAACGTGGAATCCATGGAAACCCGTCGCCATGTAAAAGGCGGAGCTGTATGTATTGCCGCCAAATTCAAAGGGCGCATGGGCATATTCATATGCCTGGATCGACGAGAAGAGAATGCCGAGCAGGATCGTGCACCACAGGCCCTTCTTCAGGCCCTCGCGATCGCCATGGATCAGCGCATGATGCGCCCAGGTGACCGTCGTACCCGAGCAGAGCAGAATGAGGGTGTTGAGCAACGGAAGCTGGAATGCGTCCATTACTTCCATGTCCTTGGGCGGGAACTGTCCGCCAATGACATCGGCCATGGAGGGGAAGAGAGCGAAGTCGAA
>DATEFI010000201.1:0-7088 GCA_035280705.1 Rhizorhapis sp.
GCGGTCATCGTCATCAATGGCGGCGACGGGACGGTGCAATCGGCGCTGACGGAATTGTACCAAGGTGAGCATTTCAAGGGGAAAGTGCCCCCGATTGCCGTGCTTCCCAATGGGAAGACCAATCTCATCGCGCTGGACCTCGGCATTCATGGCGATCCCTTGAAGGCGCTGGAGCGGATTGTGGAGCTTGCCAAGACCGGGCTTCAGAATCATGTCGTCGCGCGGGAATTGATCGCCCTGTCTGACGGCCAGGCGGGCAGTCGGCCAGTGCTGGGCATGTTTCTGGGCGGAGCGGGCCTTGCGGATTATATCCTCTATTGCCGTCACCGTATCTATCCGCTCGGCCTGTCCAACGGGCTTAGCCATTTCCTGACGGCCATGGCGGTCGTATTTTCGCTGCTGCTCGGGATCAGCGGCAAATATATGCCACCCAGGGCGCGCCCCATAGAGGTGTCGCTGATCAGGGAAGGCCAGTTGAGGGGCCGTTTCTCCCTGCTTATCGTGACCACCCTGGAACGGCTGCTTCTGGGCGCGCGCACCGGCAATGGGGTCGAGGCCGTCGGCAGCATGAAGCTGATGGCGGTCGATCACAGTCTTTCCGCCCTGTTCCGGATGCTCTTCGCCAGCATCTCCGGCAAGCTCGGAAAGCGGAAGCTGACGGGCATACACCTTGAGCGCGGGGACATGATCCGCATCGAGGGGGAGCATAGCAGCGTCATCCTGGACGGAGAGCTGTTCGAAGCGGATGCGGGTAAGCCGATTGTGCTGACATCCACGCCACCGGTTCCCTTCCTGCGGCTGGCGGCGTAAGTAGCAGGTCTTTATCAAGAGGGCCGATAGGCTGGTGGCGGAAGCTCTGTGTTCCCTCTCCCATAGGGAGAGGACGAAGACTTGGCTGCGTGCAGCCTGGCCGGAGTTGGTGAGGGGCTGTGCTCTATCTAGCGTGGAACCCCTCACCCAACTTCGACTAGGACTGGCTACGCCAGCCCAAGTCTACGTAACCCTCTCCCCATGGGAGAGGGAACAGAGAATGTCCCTCGACCCGATATAAGCTCTTTTTTGGTTTTTTATATCACCCTATGATGCCGTCCCTGTCTCACCTCATAGCCGCCGAACTTTCCGAGCCAGTCGACCCGCGCGTGTCGGCCATGGCGGAGGCGCTCGCCGGGCGCTATCCGGGCGCGGCACGCTCCGTCCTCTTTTATGGGTCGTGCCTAAGGCAGCAGCAGCTCGAGGGGCTGATGCTGGACTTCTACCTGATCGTCTCCGATTACCGCGCCGCTTATGGAAAGAGCTGGCTGGCCATGGCGAACCGCCTCATTCCGCCCAATGTCTTCCCGTTCAGCCATGATGGGCTCGCCGCCAAATATGCCGTGCTGAGCGAAGCGGATTTTGACCGGCTCAACTCCCTCGAAGCCGGTAATGTTTCGGTATGGGCACGCTTTGCCCAGCCTGCCCGGCTGGTCTGGATGGCCGGGGAGGATGCCCGGCAAGCAGCCGTCAAAGCGGTCGCCAAGGCGGCGCCGACGCTGCTGGCGCTTGCAGCCCCTGCGACGAAGGGGGAGGGGCTGGACCTCTGGCGCACGGGATTTGCGCTTACCTATAATGCCGAGCTTCGGGCGGAGCGTAAGGGGCGGTCCGGTTCGATCGTCGATGCGGATGAGGAGCGCTACCGCAGTTTCACTGGCCCTGCGCTGGAAGCGGCTGGCCTCATTGGGCGGCCTGGCTTCTCAGCTGGGGAAGTCGTGGCCAATGCCCGCCGCTGGCGGAGCTTGCAGCGGCAGGGCAAATTGCTGACGCTGCTTCGTCTGGCCAAGGCAAGTTTCACCTTCGCCGGCGGCATCGACTATCTCGCGTGGAAGATCAACCGGCATGCGGGAACCGAAATCTCGCTGAAGCCTTGGCAGCGCCGCTGGCCTATTCTTGGCGCCGTCAGCTTGTTGCCGCGGCTGTTGTCTCGCGGGGCTGTTCGCTGACCGGGCGGGCCGAAAGCGCCTTCCCAATGGCCGCCGACAAGGCCGCAATGGTGTAGGGCTTGCGCAGCAATTCGCATCCCTCGAACATCGCTGCATTATCGATGTCGCCAGCGAAACCCGAGACAAACAAAACGGGCATGGTGGGATGCGTTTTGCGTAAGTGCGCCACCATCTCTGGTCCCGTCATGTCCGGCATCAGAACGTCCGAAACGATCAGCTGGATTTCCGGATGGCCCTCCAGAAGGCTTGCGGCCTTCATGGGATGGTCGCATGCGATCGGATGATGGCCCAGGTCCACTAGCGCGTCGATCGTGGCGGACAGGACGCGGGGATCGTCTTCCACGACCAATATGGCCGATCCGGCGTCATGCTCGACAGGTTCGTGCGACGGCATTGGATGGGCGACCTGCTTCTGCTCTTCGGCCACATGGTGCCTTGGCAGATACAGCAGAACCTCCGTGCCCGCGCCGACCTCTGACCGGATCTGGACCTCGCCCCGGCATTGGCCGACAAAGCCGAAAAGCTGGCTGAGCCCCAAGCCCGTGCCTTTGCCCACGGGCTTGGTGGTGAAGAAGGGCTCGAACACGCGAGAGAGCACTTCGGGCGGCATGCCGCAGCCCGTGTCCTCGACGCTCAGCACGATATAGTCGCCCTCGGAACATTCGCCGATCTCGCCTGAAGCAAGCTGCGCCTGTCGGGTAGCGATGGTGAGTGTGCCCTTGCCGTCCATTGCGTCCCGCGCATTGACCGCCAGGTTGAGGATGGCATTTTCAAGCTGGTGCCGGTCCACCCAGATTTTCCATCCCTCGGTGCCGGGGACAGTCTTCACCTTGATCTGATCCCCGATCGTCCGGTCGATGAGCTCCGTCATGCCGCAGATGAGGTCATCGGGATCTATGACCTGCGGCAGCAGCGGCTCTGAACGGGCAAAGGCAAGCAGCCTGCGCGTGAGGGCAGAGGCGCGGTTCGCGCCCTCCATGGCATTGGCGATGTGCCGCTCGGCATGGGCGGGATCCTGATGAAGCTTGCGCCGCGCAAGCTCCAGCCCGCCGACCACCACCGCGAGCATATTGTTGAAGTCATGCGCGATGCCGCCGGTCAGTTGGCCGACGGCCTCCATTTTCTGCATCTGCCGCAGGCTCTCTTCGGCGGCGGCGCGCTCGGCCGCCTCGCGGTGGAGTTTCTCATTGGCGATCTTAAGTTCCAGCGTGCGCGAGGTGACCGCCTCCTCCAGGTCAGCGGCGCGGAGGGATTCGGCCTCTGCAAGGCGGCTGGCGTGGCGCCGGTCGCTGAGCGCCGCGTTGGCCGCCCAGCCCATGCCAAGGGCTCCGACCAGGATGATCAGGCCGAAGATACGATAGGTGCTCGACAATGTTTCCGACCGGCTTTCAGTCGCGCTCACCGCCTTGCTGCGTTTTTCAAGCACCGCTTCCTCGGCCTTGATGACCTGTTTCAGCAGCGCGTTGATGCGCGCCAGGCTTTCGGCCTGGCCAGCCTGGTGGAAACGGGCGAGGGAGCCCATTTTCTGGTCATAGCTGGTGCGCAGGGCAATGTCGTTCAGTTCCCTTCCACGTTCCAGATAGGCGTCGCGAAGCTGCGCCACGAGCGCCTTCTGCGCCGCATCCTTTCGCGTTTCCCGCGCGAGAAGCTCCAGCTGCTGACCCGCCTTGCCCCATTCGGATTGATAGACGCGGCCGACATTCTTGTCGGTGCTGATCACATAGCGGGCGAGCGTCGATTCCGAGCGCGAAATCGTGGCGTCGAGCGCGCGGGCGATGTTCATCACCACGAAGCTGTGCCGTTGGGAGATGAGCGCCTGATCCCGCTCCTTGCTTGCCTGCGAGACAAAGAACAGCAGGGCAGCCAAGGTAAGCGAAAGACCCGCTGCGAAGAACAGCGGCAGGAAACGTCCAATCAGTGCCTGCAGGCGCGCGTTTGGCTCTTCAGCGAATATGTCCCGGTCCTCCGGTTTTTCCCCAGCATAACCGATGCGGTGACTCGTGCAAAGATACCGATTTGACGCCGGAACCGATCAGTCCCTAGCTGATACAGCCCACCGCCCGGCCCGCGGCCGCGAACATGTCCAGAATCTGCCCGACCTGCTCGCTGGAATGTTCGGCGCAAAGCGAGCAGCGCAGGAGATAGGTGCCTGCAGGGGTAGCCGGCGGACGAGCCATGTTGACGTATAGGCCAAGCTCCAGCAGCGCCTGCCACATGGCGACGGCCTGCGTCTGGTCGGTCAGGATAACCGCGATAATGGCCGATTGGGGTGTTGCGGTCCCAAGCTTGAAGCCGAGCTCCATAAGACCATTGTGCAGCCGGCGGCTGTTTTCCCACAGATGGGCGCGCTTTTCGCTCGCGTGCATCAGCTTGCGGATCGAGGTCGCCGCCGTTGCAACCACGCTGGGTGGCAGGGAGGCGGTGAAGACGTAAGGGCGGCAGACGAGCCGGAGCACATCGAATTTCGGGTGGTTGGAGACGCAGAAGCCGCCGACCGTGCCGACCGACTTGGAAAAGGTGCCGACCACGAAATCAATGTCGCCCTCGCAGCCCAATTCCTCGAAGACGCCGCGGCCATTGGGACCGAAAAAGCCCATGCCATGTGCTTCATCGCACAGGATCATCGTGTTGGGATGCTTCTTCACCGCAGCGACCATGGCGGGGAGAGGGGCGATGTCGCCCAGCATCGAATAGACGCCCTCCAGCACCACCAGCTTTTGGGCTTCTGCGGGGAGGCGGCCAAGACGCTTGTCCAGATCCTCGACGCTGTTGTGGCGGAACCGGACGATTTCCGCAGTGCCGAGGCTGCAGCCATCATAGATGGAGGCGTGGCTGTCGGCGTCCAGGACCACATAATCGCCCTTGCCCGCAAGAGTGGAGATCATGCCGAGATTGGCCTGATAACCGGTCGAAAAGACCATGGCGTGGGCGGTGCCGTAAAACTCCTTCAGCGCCTCTTCGACCTCCTTATGCCCCTGATAGGTGCCATTGAGGACGCGGCTGCCGGTGGTGCCGGAACCGAAATTGTCGAGCGCATCCTTGCCCGCCTGGATCACATCGGCGTCAAAGGTCATGCCCATATAATTATAGGTGCCAAGCAGGATGGTTTCCTTGCCCTTGATCACCGCCAGGGTGGGGGACTTCACCTCGTCCATCACGATCGCAAAGGGATCACGCACGCCAGTGGCGAGCAACGCCTCGCGCTCGGCGATGAGGGGGTCGAACTTGGAGAAAAGGTCAGTCATGCCGTGCTTTCATCGGTAAGTTCAGGGTGACGGGAGAAAGTTCAACCCTTCAGCTTCGCCACTGCATCGACCAGCTGCCCGACGGTTTCGATCTCCGCCTGCATGTTCATGGTGATGATGATGTCGAATTCATCCTCAATGGCGGCGACGAAGTCCATGACCGTCAGGCTGTCCCATTCCAGATCGCCCGCAAAACTGGTGTTTTCGGTCAGATCCACGCCCTTCTTGTTAAAGGGTTCGATCTGCGCGGCAACGCTGTCGAAAATGTCCTGGCGGTTGGTCATGTTTTGTGTACGTCCCTTTGTGCTGGCGCGGATGCTTGCCAACAGACGAGCCCGTTTGGCAAGCGAATAAGGCGGCAATCGGGCATGATCTTGCCCTAATCCGCAAAGGATGCGATGCTTTTCCGGGTTTCCGGGGTGCGGCCGATGGCGGATGTCGATATTGCCGAGGTTCAGGGCGCGGAGGAAGGCGCCGCGCTTTCAGCCAATAGCGTGCACCTTGTCCGCACCGCACAGCTCGCCAATCTGCAACTCAGTCAAATGGCCGATCAGAAGGCGAACATGCTGATGGGCGCGACCTTTTTGGTCTTTACGCTCTCCATGGGAGAGATGAAGAGCAGCGCCTTCCCGGGTCCCTTCGCCATATTGGCCTTTGCCGCCTTTTTCTCCGCGCTTTTCGCTGTGCTGAGCGTGCTGCCGAAAGTCACCCATGCGCATGGTCCGGTGGGAGAGGATGACAATATCCTGTTCTTCGGCGTCTTCACCAGCATGGGGGAAAGCGAGTTCGTCGACCGGGTCATCGGCAAGCTGAAGAATGACGAAACGCTGTGCCGTACGATGCTGCGCGACCTTTATCAGAACGGGCAGGTGCTGCAGCGGAAAAAGTACAGGTTCCTGGGCTATGCCTATCGCATTTTTCTGGCGGGACTGGTGCTGAGCTTTGCGGTCTTTGTGGGAGAGTTGGCGGCGGGGCGAATCGTTTGAGGGCTGAGCGGCCAGAGTCTTGGCTGCCGTCCAGAAAAATGAGCCGTCGCCCCTGCGAAGGCAGGGACGACGGGAAATTAGGTCAGATAAAACGGGTGACGTTCACCAATTCCGGCCTATTTCAGCCAACCCTGCTCCCGATACCATTCCGCCGCGTTCTTCAGGCCAGCCCGGGTGCCGACCTGCGGCTCCCAAAGCCAGGATGGCGGGCGTTTTGCAGGGTCCACTACCCAGTCGGGGTGGCAGAAATAACTTACCCGGTCGGCCGTGAGCTTGGCCTTCGTGCCCCGCAGCATGCCGTCGGCGCGGGCGGCGAGGTTAAGGAGAGGGCGGGGGGTAGAGAGGGTTGCAACGCGGCGGCCCACGGCCGAGCCAATGGCGCGACCGAAGCTTTGATGACTCCAGCCGCCGTCCAGCCCGTCATCGGCTTCATAAATAGCGCCTATGCTTTGTTCTTCATCCTGCGCGCAGGCAAGGAGAAGGCGGGCGAGGTCGCTCACCTCTATGACCGACAGGCGGCCCTTGGGAGGAAGAAGGACCAGACCCTTGCGGGCGAGGCGAAACAGCTCCAGCCAGTCGGTGTCGCCAGGGCCGTAAATCGCGGGCGGGCGGATGATCGTCCAGTCGAGCCCGCTTGCCATCACGATCTGCTCCGCCCGCCGCTTCGACCAGCCATAATGCGAGAGTTGCGGTTCTCGTGCGGAAAGCGAGGAGACGTGAATGAAACGGCGGACCCCGGCCCTGCGGGCGGCGCGGACGACCGCCAGAGTGCCAGCGGCATTGCCCATTTTGAAGCCTGCCCGGTCAGGAGCGTTCACGACGCCCGCGATATGAAGAACGGCATCGGCGTCCACCATCAAATCGGCCAGGCGCTCGTCACG
>DATEFI010000202.1:0-5369 GCA_035280705.1 Rhizorhapis sp.
GAGATTTGGCGGGGGCAAGGGCTTGCGCCGATCCGCACCTATTGGCTGAAACATGCCCATCCGCCCGGAACCGCATTGAAAGCCAATCTCCCCGACGGCTCCACGCTCGAGGGCCTCTTCGTCGGGCTCGATAATGACGGCGCGCTGATCCTCCGCTTGGCGAACGGGACCAGCCATGCCATTCATGCCGGCGACATCTTTCTTATTTGAGGATCCTCCCAATGCTGCTCGCTGTCGATGCAGGAAACACCAATGTCGTCTTCGCCCTGGTGAAGGACGGTGAAATCCGCGCGCGCTGGCGTATCGCTACTGATCCCAGGCGCACGGCGGACGAATATGCGGTCTGGCTGAACCAGCTCCTGTCCATGGAAGGCTACGCCATGGAGGATGTGGGCGATGTCATCATAGCCACGGTCGTGCCCCGGGCGCTCCATAATCTCCAAGTGTTGGCCAGCAAATATTTCAAGGTGAATCCACGGGTCGCGGGCGAGTCTTCCGCGCCTTGGAGCATTGCATTGGACGTGGACGAGCCAAGTTCTGTCGGAGCCGATCGCGTCGTGAATGCCATTGCGGCCCATCACAGCTATCCGGGCGATCTCATCATCATCGATTTCGGGACCGCAACCACTTTCGACATAGTCGATTTCAATGGCGTGTATAAAGGCGGGATCATCGCCCCTGGTATCAACCTCTCGCTTGACGCGCTCGTCATGGCGGCCGCCAAGCTGCCGCGCATCGCGATCGAAGCGCCGAGCAGTGGTTCTGTCATCGGCCGCAACACGGAGGACCAGATGCACATCGGTGTGTTCTGGGGCTATGTGGCGATGATGGAAGGGCTCGTTTCGCGGCTTAAAGCGGAAATCGGGCGGCCTGCGCGCGTTGTGGCCACGGGCGGCCTTGCCGTCCTGTTCGATGGACATACGAAGATATTCGATGCCGTGGCGTTGGACCTCACCATTCAGGGGCTGGCGCTGATGCATGAGCGGAGTTTGAAAAAATAAAATGACAACACCAGGTGATGAACTGCTTTTCCTGGCCCTTGGCGGGTCGGGAGAGATTGGGATGAATGTCAATCTCTATGGCTGCCAGGGCAAATGGGTCATGGTCGACCTGGGCCTGACTTTTTCCGATCCGGCCTATCCCGGTGTGGAACTGGTGCTGCCGGACCTCAGCTTTATCGAGGAGCGTCGCGACGACCTGCTGGGAATTGTCCTTACCCACGGTCATGAGGACCATATCGGCGCCATCCCCTATCTTGCCGCCGATCTGGACGTGCCGCTCTATGCAACTCCGTTCACCGCGGCGCTTATCCGCGGCAAGTTGGAAGAGGAGGGAATTGTCGATGACATCGAGCTGAATGTCATTGATAATGAAGGGAGTTTTTCGATCGGTCCCTTCGGCTTCCGCTATGTCCCGCTCGCCCATTCCATTCCCGAGGGCAATGCCCTCCTTATCGAAACGCCTTATGGCCGCGTGTTCCATACAGGTGACTGGAAGCTTGACGAAAAACCATTGCTGGGTGTGCCGTCCACGCCGCAGCAATTGACGGCCCTTGGCGATGAAGGGGTGTTGGCGCTCGTCTGCGACAGCACGAATGTCTTCAACCCTGAACCGAGCGGCTCGGAAGGCGATGTGCATGTCGGCTTGCTCGATGTCATTTCAAAGGCAAGGCACCGCGTCCTGGTGACGACCTTTGCGTCGAACGCAGCCAGGCTGCAAACGCTGGGCGAAGTGGCCAAGGAGACCGGACGGACGCTCTGCGTCGCGGGCCGGTCGCTTGATCGCATTATCGCGAATGCAAAGGCTTCAGGGTATCTGAAGGACTTTCCGAAGGTCGTTGATTTCGACCAGGCGATGGAAATGCCTCGCGACAAGGTGATGATCATCGCCACAGGCGGGCAGGGGGAACCGCGCGCCGCCCTGTCCCGCATCGCTGCGGATACCCATCCGATCAAGCTGGACAAGGGCGATCTGGTCGTCTTCTCCTCCAAGCAGATACCGGGCAATGAAATTGCGATCGGCAAGATACAGAATGCTTTTGCCGCGAGGGGCGTCGAAATGACGACGGACCGGCAGGCGCATGTCCATGTTTCCGGCCATCCCGGGCGGCCTGAGCTGCTCGCCATGTATGGCTGGATCAGGCCGCAGGTCCTGGTGCCGGTACATGGCGAACTGCGTCATATGGCCGAGCAGGCGCAGCTTGGCCTTGATTCGGGCATTCCCGAGGCCGTGTTCCAGAATAATGGCAATCTGGTTCGCCTCGCGCCTGGCAAGGCGGAGATCATCGGTCATGAATTGACGGGCCGCCTTGTGCTGGACGGCGACGTGATTCTGCCGGCGGATGGGGCAACGATGAACGAGCGCCGCAAGATTTCCGTTCATGGCCAGATCAGTGTTGCTGTCGCCATTGATGGTGACGGCGACCTTATCGGCCAGCCTGCCATTCGCATGCAGGGCGTGCCTGTCGAAGAAGACAAGGATGCGTTTCTGGTGGAAGCGGCCGAGGCCGCTCAGGATGCCGTGGCGGAGGGCTTGGCCGACACAGAGAAGCTACGCGAGAAAATCCGCCTTGCCGTCCGGCGTACGGCCACCCGTTGGACGGGCAAGAAACCGGTTGTCGATGTCCTGCTGATCGCGCAATAGCCTGACCATGCGGTTCACCTCCATCCTCGCAATCTATTCCCTTTTCTGGGTTCTGTCGGCCTTTCTGGTGCTGCCCTTCGGGGTCCGGACGCCAGATGAAAGCGGCGAGGAAATGGTGCCGGGACAAGCCCATAGCGCACCCAGCAATTTCCGGCCGGGAAGGGTATTGTTCAGGGCCACGATCCTGTCGGTGGTCCTGTTCGGGCTCTATTATGCCAATTATGTGAATGGCTGGATCGGGCCAGAAGACCTGAATTTCTTTGGCCGCCCGCCGGAGTAGGGAAGGGAGTACCGGTCTATCCGGGAAGCCGTCTCTGCACCAAACCGATCGAGATAAAGGTCATGACCGGCTCGTCATTCTGATTGAATACGGTCATCCGGCTGCGAAAGCTGCCCATTTCCGGCCGGCTGCGGGAGGGCGTTTTTTCCAGTATCTCGGTTTCGCAACGAAGCGTATCGCCGGGGAAAACCGGCTTTAGCCAGCGCAGCTCGTCAACACCCGGCGAGCCGAGCCCCTTGTGATTGGCCTTTTCAAACTGCTCCGCCATCATCGCCATCATCATGCCGCAGGTGTGCCATCCGCTTGCCGACAGCCGACCAAAATGCGTCTGGGCAGCCGCCTCGTCAGAGAGATGAAAGGGCTGGGGATCGAATTTTGCGGCAAATTCGACCACTTCGTCGCGCGCCACTTCATAGCGGCCAAAGCTGGACTTGGCGCCGACCTCGATGTCTTCGAAATATTCCATGGTCACACGTTAAACCGGAACAGCATGATGTCACCATCTTGCGTGACATAATCCTTGCCCTCGGCACGCAATTTTCCGGCCTCACGCGCACCGGCCTCACCACCAAGCCGCACATAATCGTCATAAGCGATGGTTTCCGCGCGGATGAAGCCCCGTTCGAAATCGCTGTGGATCGCGCCTGCCGCCTGGGGTGCCTTCGCGCCCTTGTTCACAGTCCAGGCGCGCGCTTCCTTGGGACCGACGGTGAAGAAAGTGATGAGGTCAAGAAGCTCATAACCAGCGCGGATGATCCGTGACAGGCCAGTTTCCTCCAGGCCCAGATCTCCCAGAAACTCCGCGCGTTCCTCTGCCGGCATGGTGACGATCTCTGCCTCGATCGCTGCCGAGACGATGACCGCCTTGGCTCCCTCGGCTGCGGCCTTTTCGAATATTTTGGCGCTATATTCGTTGCCGGTCGAGGCGTTCGCCTCATCGACGTTGCAGACATAAAGAACTGGCTTGGAGGTCAACAGCTGCGCCTGCCGGAAAAGCCGTTCCTCCTCCACATCCTTGGGTTGCGTCAGCCGTGCGGGTTTTCCTGCCCTGAGCAGGTCCAGCGCCTGGCCCAGAACGGACGCGCCGGTCTTTGCTTCCTTGTCGCCCTGTTGCCCCTTCTTGACCAGATTGGGAACCCGCTTTTCAAGGCTCTCGAGGTCCGCCAGCATCAGCTCGGTTTCGACTGTCTCAGCGTCCGCGATGGGGTCGATCTTGCCCTCGACATGGGTGATGTCGTCATCTTCGAAACAGCGGAGCACATGCACAATGGCATCCACTTCGCGAATATTGGCGAGGAATTGGTTGCCAAGCCCCTCGCCCTTGGACGCGCCGCGGACCAGACCGGCAATGTCGACGAAGGCCAACTGCGTCTCGATGATCTTTGCGCTGCCCCCGATCCTTGCGATCTCGTAGAGCCGGGGGTCGGGCACCGCGACCTGGCCCACATTGGGTTCGATCGTGCAGAAGGGATAATTGGCCGCCTGCGCCGCCTGTGTCTCGGTCAGCGCATTGAACAGCGTCGACTTGCCGACATTGGGAAGTCCCACGATGCCACAACGAAAACCCATGTCATTCCTCCCGCAGCCGTAGCGCCACGTCATTCATGAAGCGCGCGTCGTCGCCGCGCGCCAGCCATTCCGCCTCGGCCCCGATTGCGCCCAGCATATCGGACAAAGGGTCCATCTCCGCCTTGGCATAATTGCCCAGCACATAGCCATGAACCCGGGCCTTGTCGCCCGGATGGCCGATGCCGATCCGGACACGCCTAAACTCGTTGCCGATATGTGCTTCAGTCGAGCGCAGGCCATTATGGCCTGCCGTGCCGCCGCCCCGTTTCACCTTCACCTTGAAGGGCGCCAGGTCCAGTTCGTCATGGAAGACCGTCACGTCCTCCGGACCCAGCTTGTAAAAGCGCATCGCCTCGTCGATCGACTGGCCGCTCTTGTTCATGAAGGTGGATGGCTTCAGCAGCAAAATTTTTTCAGGGCCAAGCCGCCCCTCGGCGGCCCAGCCCTGAAATTGCTTCTTGGCGGCTGTGAAACCATGCATTTCTGCGATGACGTCTGCGGCCATGAACCCGACATTATGCCGGTTGAGCGCATATTGCGCGCCCGGATTGCCCAGACCCACCCAGATTTGCATGATGCCCGCAGCCCCTGACTGAAGGGAACGGAAGATCAGCCTTCCGCTTCGCCCTCACCTTCGGCCGCAGCTTCGCCCTCAACCTTCTTGAGCGCGGAAGGAGCAACGATGGTGGCGATGGTGAAATCGCGGTCTTCGATTGCAGACTTGGCGCCGGCGGGAAGCTTCACCTGCGCGATGTGGATGCTGTCCCCAACGTCGAGCCCGGTCAGATCGATGACCACGTCGTCAGGAATATTGGCTGCGTCGCAGACCAGATCCAGCTCGTGCCGGACAACGTTGAGAACGCCGCCGCGCTTGATG